>CAZJRT010000013.1:0-15834 GCA_964548445.1 uncultured Pseudobdellovibrionaceae bacterium | reverse complement strand
AAGCCGGAATACGGCTTCAACCATGCGGACTTTTCGCGCACCTCCGGCAGCGCCAATTTCGCTCGGCGGCAAAGGCTCAATGATATGCGTGTAAGGAAGGCCAATTTCCACATTGCTTGCGGCATCATTCAGAACCACCTGTCCACCAGAGACAACAACCGGATCATGCACTTCCCCATCGGCAACAATAGAAACTGTTTCACCCTCAAGATGGCCAAGACCGGACCATGTATCAGTTGCCGGATCGGCCGTACCTGTCAGAGCGCAATCAAGATTAAGCGCATCGTCGAATTCCTCGATAGTGTACGTGCCGTCGCGCTCGACCAGCAGGTACACCTGCTCACCCACCACGGACACCGATTTGAAATTGCCCAGCGTGTCGTGCAGCGTCCAGGCGGCAACCTGTTCTGAGCGGAAAATAGTAAGTGTCGCCAGCTTGCCGTCACCACGCACCAGAAAAAGCAACCTGCGCTTCTGGTCAAAATCCTGATCCTGCGGGCTGACGATCAGATGCCGCGAGAGCAACGCAAGGTCTGTAGCCTGATAAGCCTGCTCTATGTCTGTATATAAAAATTCCCTGATTTCATGCTGGTTTCTGGCAACAAACAAGGTAGCGCCATCAACGTTAACTGGCGGAATATAGCGCCCAATGACAGAGCCAATCCGGGTCTGGCGATTTAACTGCACAGAAGTCGGAGTCAGCGGATTGCCGGTCACCATCCATTCAGCGCCGCTGGTAAATACCTGTAAATGACGACCTGAAAATATACCGCGAATAGCGTTAACCTGATCGGAAAGAATGGCAAATTCGATCGCCTCATCATCCTGCCCTGTGCCAAGGTCAAAGTTAAACAGGTCGCCAGATTTGGACAACCAAAGTCTATTTGGCAAATCACGGCTGCCGCCGATCACAAGGCGATCCTGGTGGAAAGCAACGGATATAGGATAACCGCGCACAGGACTGAAAGCCTGCTCGGCCCAGTCGATGCTGGCGTTTGTATTGGAAAGTGTTTCAATTACGGTTGCGGTGACGACGGTCGGGGAATCGTAATCTGTTATTTCGACTTCCTTGCCTTGCACTCGCAGGCGCGTGCCTTCATGCGCGAGTTCGAAAACATTTGCCGAAGCGGTAAGCGAGATTGAACCGCTGGCTCCACCAGGCGTGAGAGTTACCTCGCTGGCTGCGAATTTGAAGTAAGGCTGCTGAATCACGTTACCGTCTGCATAATAACTCCAGTCAGCCAGCAACCACGTACCGCCGCTGCTCCGGGTCAGTTTTTTAGGCGGCGCTTCCGGGTGAACAAGAAGCAGCGTATCGGCGCTTTGCGTCCATGAAAGTTGGCTAATTTGGGAAGCCGTCCAGGGAGCGGCGATGGTATCTTCCTTGACGCCGTTCGCATATATGTCGATCTGGCCGTCGGTCACGACCAGCAAATAGGTCTGCTCGGTATTGAACTCGAACGAGATCAGACGTCCGTCGCCAGCGGCGGTATCGATATAGGCCAGCCCCGCCCTGCGTTTCACCCCGCCTGTCGGCTGGATAAAGACATTGCGCAAGGCCAGCGCGCCATTCTCATAAGCGCGCAGATCGCCGCGCCCCAATAGCTCCGGCCCCACTTCACCGGCGGTGAAGGTGGTTTTTATTTCACGAATTCTCATGATTTCCCCACTACATAATGTTATTTTTTACCGCAAAGACCCGGAGAGTTCCCAACCTGTCATTCCTGTAAGTGTCACGTAATTCGCTGCCTGTTTCGTCATCCCGTTGGCGTCTGGCCACTTGTAAAGTGGACAGACAAGCACAAACGGGATCCATGATGTGAGCCGCTTTGCGGCTCTCCTTTTGTGGATTCCGGATGTATAAGCAAGCCTGCGGCTTGCCTCCGGAATGACGGCGCCCTTTATGGCAGCGAATTAGTGAACACTTACAGGTGACACCTAAAAAATGATCTTGCGCACACTGCGCCTCTCGCAATTTTTCTATCCTCTAATCTCCACCAGCGGGAAGCTTTCGATACGGTTCGGGCTGTCCTGCTGGGCGTCGATCTGGCGAGCGCGTTCGTATTCCATTTCAGCAAGCTTGAAGGAGGTTTCCGCCCGGCTGGTACTTTCGGTTATGGGTATCGTTAATTCTGCCGACAGCCGTGCTATCAATGCCGCATCAAAGTAAGGCGGGAATTCCTCTTCCTCAGGGCGAAAGATATAAGTGAGGATTACGTTTTCCGCATTGGTATGCAGTGCGCCTCTCGCTATGCGGTACTGGATGCCGCGTCCACGTGCGCTGGCCCCTGCCGATAATGCCCGCAAGAAATCAACGGGAAGCTGATAGGCATAGCTGTAATCGGCAATCGGGTCTGTAGCAAGCCTTGTGAGCTCTACCTGCCCCGTCGCAAAACTCCAGCCATATGCAGAGAGCAGCGCATCGCGAACCGGCGCGTACAGAGCTCCTGAAATTTCAGATTCCGCCGTGCCGTCATCGAATGAAGTAATCGGCGCCGCGCCAATACGGATCAGCGCCCGGCTGGCCAGCGCAACATCGTTAAGTGCCATGATTGATATCCTTTGGTCTTGAAAGATAATATTTAATACCGCGAGAGGCGCAGATGTAGAGAATTGTCATCCCGAACGAATGTGAGGGATCTTTGGAATAACAAACATGATAGATCCCTCCGCTATGCGTTCGGGATGACATTTTTTTGTTCTCTGCGGCTCTCGCGGTTTAGAACGTTTAACTGTAAACCGACACGGTAACCACGCCGCTGGTAATGTCGGTAACGATATAGAATTTCGTCGCCGGGGTACCGTCGGTATTATAGTTAACAATCATCAGGTCATTGACGCGGAGCATGCTGGCCGCATTGTTGAAATAGCCAGCGCCAGTTACGGCATCGTCCGCAGTAGTGTAATGCCAAAGCGTAAAGTTATTCGCATAGGCTAATACACTGAGATTCGAAGCTGAAAATCCAGCCATTGTCTTTCTCCTTTATTTAATTATCAGTCGGGGGTTTCGTCGCAGAGGATCTCGACAACGCCGGTTTCATCCACCAGTTTGGAGCCCTGGCTCATCATGTTATTGACGAAGTGGGCAGCTCTGTCGCCGTGCCAGGTAATATCGGTAATGACATCAGAACCTGAGGCATGCCCAACGGCTGATTTGTGATACCAGAAACAGGAGCGAATATCGTTTACATCGATCGGCAGGCCTGAATGCGGAATCCAGTAAGTGCCCAGCCAGAACTTGGTTTGAGTCGGCGCCATGAACGGTAATGCGTCAGGACCGACATAATCACTTGAGGCAAATTCGGGAATATCAAGTAACTGCCCCCACTGCTTCCAGCCAACGATGGCAAATCTTTGTCCGTCATCAGGAACGTCTGCATTACCCAGCAGCCCGAGTGCGCTCATAATCTTGGTAAGGGTCATGCCGGTATTGCCGTCAGCTATCTGCTGGCCTGAACCTACCGTCGCCAGCTGGTCGATAACCAGTTCGTCAGTTTTGCGCCCCAGCGCATAAGCGCCTGCATTGGCGATAACCTGACGCTCGTCGATATTAATTTTGAGTTCATCCAGACGATCAACCCAGTCACCTGCGTAATAATCCTGCAAGGTGCAGGTTACGCTGGTATGTTCCAGGTTCATTACAGGAACCATGCCGTGAGTTGATTTGGTGGAAGCAACGCCCTTGCCGACTTTTTGGAATACAGCCTCGGAGCCGCCCACGTTGTTAATTGTACGCACAGTGTTCCGTAACTTGGAACCCTGACGCTGGAAGGCCTCATGCACTTCGCGCTCGAACTGCTTGATAAAGGCCTGATCAATGGATGTAGCCATGATTGGTTTCACCTTTTTGTTGGTTGTTAAAACAGTCCGGCCAAAGGGTTGTCGCATCACGGCCCTTGTGGAATCCGGGAAGAAACCGCCTCAAGGGCGGCCACGGCGAAGCCGCAGCCGTTATCCTCGAAGCGGCAGGTAAGTCGATACCTTTTAGGAAGGGAGAACTGATCTGGCCGGGAGCAAGATACACCCCCGGCGTTGATGATTTTAGTATAGGTATTTATTCCTATATGTCAACAAAAATCTATTACAATTGAATTTTTGCAATCAGATATGGTAAGTTAGCTGCTATAAGGGACAGCGAAGCTATGAATAAAAGCAGTACAGCAGATGATCTAAATACTACTCGCAGGCGCCATAATCGACGCAATTGTGATAAGTGTATTGGCTTTGTAAAAGGCTCGCCCTGTCTTGTACATAACTGGAGTATTGGCGGAGCCCTTATTGAAAGCGACGACCGGATTTTTTCTTCCGATGAAGAGGTCGATATCACACTGAAATTCAAGCTTAACGACAGAATTATCGATCTGGCTCATCGCGCAAGAGTAGTTCGCAAAGCTAACGGTCGCATAGCCATGAAATTTGTACCTCTTACGCAACAGGTCAAAAATGGCTTTCAAAAAGTTATTGATCACTACGTAGCTACTGAATTTGCAAATTCGCAAGCCTAGGCTTAACAGACATCCGGATCCCCGCATAAAGCGGGGATGACGAATGCAAATGCTTATCACTCACTGTACATCTTCTGGAACCCTTCGGTGACCTTGGCCACGAAAGAAGGATCACGATCGCGCCAATATTTGGGATCACGCATCATAGCTTGAAGATCTCCCTCATTAACACCGGCCTTAATTTCCGCATTTTTGGAAATATTCGGGTCCTGCGATTTCATCATCCGGTAAAGGGCAATCACGCCCTCATAAGTGCTGGACAGGCTCTCAAGCACGTCTTCGGGGAGGTTCTTCTTGCCAAAGGCCAGAAGCTGCCTCGATACCTCGCGCCATTTTTCCGCTCCGCCGAAGAATTCGGTAAGGCGCTCCACCTCTCTATCGGCCTGAAAGTCACCGGCAAGCTGGGCAATCATCGGCACCAGTTTCTCGGCAGCAAGGTTATAGACTTCCTGTACCTGTTCCGGCGTCAGGCCTTTGGCATGCAGGCGGTTATTGACTTCCGGGTCCGGGTTAAACAGTCCATGACTCACGTCGATCTGGTACTGTTCCGGGCTTTCAGGCAAGCCCATAGTGCGCAGCAGGTTTATCTTGTCTTCCTCGCTTTGCGGCATTGGCATGGTGGTAGAAAGCTTCTTTTCCAGTTCGGTATAGGATTTTACAAGAGCGTCTACCCTTACCTCCTGCTTTTCCTCATCCCAGAACTTTTCCGGCAGACCTTCGGGTTTTAAATTCTTTACTTCGTTTTCAATGGCTAACTCGTTCATATTTTTCTCCTGTTTAAATGAAATTTATCCGTTACGGCCACGGTCGATGAGACGCAGAATAGTGGCGATCATCGCTCTCTGCCCTTCGGTGTAACGGAGCTGGTCGTCGCTTACTCCGGGACCGAATGCCCTCTGGAAAGTGAGCACCTGAAGATGGGCCAGCACTTTCTGGCCGTCTTCGCTCGAGAACGCCCTCGCAAAGCTTTTCTCGATATCCCTCTGGTCGGTTTTACCGGGATCCGGCGGGCTATAGACCAGCCCTTTTTCAGCCAGCGACATCGGTATTCTTTCTTTAAAGAACATTGTTAGTCTCCTTATGTACAGGTGGAAGTTCATTGCGGATCAGGTTGGAAGGAACGCCCATGGCGTTACCTAAAAAGCGTGCGGCTTCGGCCAGGTTAACTGCTTCTGCAGCTTCACCGCCCATCAGCAGCACCGAGTTAATCCAGTTAAGCGTGTTCTGGACGTTGCGCTGGCCTTGAGCTCTGGCCAGAGGCGAGCGGTAATCAAGGGCGACATAGCGGCCATCGAGATTGACGTTCGGCACTTCGCCGCGCCGCCTTAAGATATTGAAAGCTCTCTGCACCAGCGGGGTTAGCAATTCGGTTTGCAAGCGCCCATAAGTAGCCCCCAGCAGCAGCGCCATTTCCGCGCTGCGCTCCATGACTTCGGTAGCGGTCATATTGGCTCCGCCAACCGGCCCCAGCTTGTCAATTAGAAGCGAATGACGAATGCGGCTGCGCAAATCTTCGAGAACTATTTGTGAGATATCGAAACGACCCGGCATCTCCAGCGGCGTCAGGCCCTTGGAACCAACAGCTTTTGGAATGATAGTTCCCGGCACCAGTTCGATATTGGCAGGGTTTAACACACCATCATCATCAGCCTGCCAGATCCCGGTCACAGCAATCGAGGCATTTTTGAGAATAAGTTCGACGACCTTGTTGGCGGTCTTGATATCGGGCAGAGTCTTCATAACCGGCGAGCGACCATAAATCTCGCCCGGAGTTTTCAGCCAGCGAAAATTGATCACCGGCGATGAACCTATCCTTACCTGCGCCAGCACATCCGGATTGCCGCCCATATTCGGCAGCATCGCGGTGTAACTGAAGGCTGTTTCATCAGGCAGGATCGCTTCCAGAACTTCAAAGCGTTTTTGCGGGTCTTTTTCCCCTTCGCGCAGTATTTGAACAGGTAAATCAGCATACGGATATCGACCTTGCAATTGCACCAAAGTCAGCTCCATAACCCGGTAAGTCCCGTCCAGAAGGCCGCTTTCACCCTCTTCCAAAACCACATCGCTAAGCGGCGCGGCACAAAAACGGAATGCGGAAAAACCGCCCGGCTCTGCTTCCTCAAAAAACAGGCTGGCTGTGCCACCTACACATAAATCGAGAAAACACTGGTGAATTTCGACTGCAAAGTTAGAGCGGTCAAAGTGATCCTGAATAGTCCTTGCGGCCTTCTCCAGCGCTGGCGCCAGAGCCTCCGCCTCTTCCGGGCCAAGGTCGGGGCCGGGCTTCAGACCAAACCACTGCGACCATGGAGGGGTCAGGTGACCAAGCAGGCTTGCGGCCAGTTGATCGACCGCATCCAGAGCGGTGGCGTCATAAAGCCTGTCCACTCTGGATCGACCGGCATCGAGCGAGCGGGTAAACCCGGCGCGTTGCGGCAAAGTATAGTCGTAAGCTTCCTGCCACAGATGCTCCCAGTTACTCCTGCGGCCTTGCGCGATTTTATAACGACGCAGGATTTCATGCGGCTCAGGCCCTGCCCTTTTCAACTCGGTTACGGCTTGTTGCATGCTTATTCTCCCAGCAGGGTTTTGCGTTGCGGGCTTTGGACAGCAGACGAGAGCATGCCCTTAAACCCGGTCAGTACTGTCCCGAAACGGCTACGATCGCGCTTGAGCAGACTTTCAGCCCGCGCCTTTGATTGCTGTTCGGAAATATCGGTTTCCGAAGTTTCCTTTGCCGGTTTGCTACTAACGGGTTCGGAAACCGGATTAGATGCCCTGGGCGCCGGAGCCGGAACATAAACGACTTGTGGCTGCGGCGCCTGCGGCGCCTTTGGTCTTGAAGCTAATGATCCCATTACTTTTCTCCTTTTGCGATTAATTATCTGTCATCGCGAGCCGCTAAAAGCGGCGTGGCGATCCAGTTCAGTAAGTCATAGATTGCCGCGCTCCCGCTGGTCGCTCGCAATGACGTGTGGTTGTTTCGTTTCTCCAGAAATCGATAAAGCTGCCACGGCGTGAATATCAGCCGCTTATGCAGGCCGAGCACGCGTTTGACCGCCTCGACGCAGGTATAGGGAGCCAGCGGAGCGCAGCGTTTAACGGCGCGCTCGACGCTGACTTCGAGGACAGAAAGTCCCCGTGACTTAAGCCAAAGCGGTAAATCAAAATCGCAAGACAAATGATTGTAGATCAGTATCTCGGTATAATTGGCCAGCGGGTCAAAGCTGACCCAGCGTTCCCCGTCATTGAGCAGCACAAAGCAATGGCGGAAACCGGGCTTTAAAAATCTCCGCAGCCAGGGAATGTCGGTCTCCCCGGTAAACACCACCCACACAGATTTTGTCATTCCGCAGCTCCTTCATAAATCACCGCGTCGAACAGCCAGTGCTGCTCGCCCGTGCGTAGCTCGCGAACGATTCCCTTGGTAACGAGAATATCGGACAGGCGCTCCATAGCCTCTTTCCAGAGTTTGGCGGCCCTGGCCTCCTTGATGCGGCGCGGGTCAGGCGGCATCTGGCGCAGGCCGTAATGGCGCATCACCAGAATATGATCCATCACCAGTCGGCGCTTGCGGTAAAGGCGGTCTACACATTTAAGAACGTCGATCGGCTCGCAAGGACGCGGCACCAACCCGGAACCGGCTACAAAACGCGCTCCGTCCTCTCTGGCTTTCTGCGCAAGAATGAACCAGAACCAGGCTTCTTCAGCACTGTCGAAAGGCGTTGTTTTAATGTCTGCGGTGGTTCTGGGGGAATACGGTTCTTTGCGCATAGCTCGCTCTTCACACATTTGTTCACTTTATGTTCTCATTTATGCTATGATTGATTCCTCGAGTCAAGGAAAAAATGTGAATTTATTCCTATGACGTGGTTTGTATTAAAGGGAAGTTTTTTAAATATCACTATCATCCCTAGATTCGTCATCCCGTTGGCGTCTGGCCACTTGTAAAGTGGACAGACAAGCACAAACGGGATCCATGATGTGAGCCGCTTTGCGGCTCTCCTTTTGTGGATTCCGGATGTATAAGCAAGCCTGCGGCTTGCCTCCGGAATGACGTCACCCTTTGAAAACTTACAGGAATGACAAATATAGAAGTTTCCCCTTTACCTCCGCTTATATTTCTATGAATATAGTCCTATGATTTCGCATGAAGATATTTGGAAAGCCATCGACCGGTTTGCGGAAGCGCATGGCTATTCCCCGTCGGGCCTTGCCAGAAAAGCCGGGCTTGACCCCACCGCCTTTAACAAGAGCAAGCGCCATAGCCCCAAGGGCAATCCCCGCTGGCCATCGATGGAAAGTATCGCCAAGATCCTAGCCGCCACCGGCTCAACGATGAGCGAGTTCACCGCCCTCGCCGAAGGAAAAGCTGCAATCAATCAAAATGAAAGAATCAAGATGCAAGACAACAGTGATATCGCCCGGCAATCCGCCAAGATCCTGCTCGACACCAAATCAGTGCTGTTCAATGCGCGGGAGCCGTTCACCTACACTTCCGGCAAGAAAGGCCCGGTTTATGTCGATTGCCGCAGGCTGATAAGCTTTCCGCATGAACGCTCCACGCTGATGGATTTCGGAGCGGAGATGCTCCGCAATGAAGCAGGCGATGACAATATCGATTTTGTCGCTGGCGGCGAAACGGCTGGCATTCCATATGCCGCCTATATCTCCGAACGTCTGAAAAAACCGATGCTTTACGTACGCAAAAAACCCAAAGGCTTTGGCCGCATGGCCCAGATCGAGGGACATATACCCGAAGGCGACGCAGCGCGGGTAATTCTGGTCGAAGATCTCCAGACCGACGGCGGCAGCAAAAAGGTTTTCATAGACGCTTTGCGTGATGCCGGCGCTATCGTTGAACACGGCTTTGTGATTTTCCATTACGGTATTTTTACCAAAAGCGAAGAGAACATGCGCGAGATGGGTATCAAGCTCCACGCCCTTGCCACATGGTGGGACGTGCTCGACTGCGCCAAAGAGGAAGGCTATTTCGATAAGGAAACCTTATACGAAGTGGAAAGTTTTCTGAATGATCCAGCCGCGTGGCAAAGCACAAACAACTAGCATAACTAGGGATATTTACCGCGGAAACGCGGAAAACGCGGAGTTTCTTTTAATGACCTACGCCTTTACCGCATAAATTAATTCCGTGTACTCCGCGCCTCCGCGGTTTAATATAATTTCATTAAACTGGATTTATTTATGGAACTGCCGACTAAAATAGCTTTCTTTGCCGCTGATACTGCTGATGCCCAGCATGCTTTGCAGGCGCTAACCAATATGTATGGTCAGGCGGAGCCCGATCAGGCCGAAGTGTTCGTTGTACTTGGCGGTGACGGCACGATGCTCGAGACACTTCACGAAACTATCGACTTTGACAAGCCGGTCTACGGCATGAATCGCGGCTCGGTTGGCTTCCTGCTTACTCCCTACCGTGAAGAAAATGTGCCGGAACGTCTTGCGCAGGCCCAAAGCGTGACCATCCACCCGCTTAAGATGAAAGCAATCTGTCAGGATGGCAGAGAGCATGAAGCCATTGCATTTAATGAAGTTTCGTTGTTCCGCGAGTCACGCTTTGCCGCCAAGCTTGCGATCACGGTCGACGAAGTTCAGAGAATGAGCGAAATGATCTGCGACGGCTTGATTGTATCCACCCCGGCTGGCAGCACCGCTTATAACTTGTCGGCTCACGGCCCGATTATTCCCCTCTCGACAGATGTCCTTGCCATGACGCCAATCAGCCCCTTCCGCCCAAGGCGATGGCGTGGAGCTCTGCTCCCGTACAAATCCGAAATACGTCTCAACGTTCTTGAATCTCTTAAGCGCCCCGTCAGTGCAGCGGCTGATTTTATTGAGATTCGCGATGTAGAATCAGTGGAAGTATGGGAATCGCGCAGTATCTCCCGCACCCTCATTTTCGACCCGGATCATAATCTCGAAGAACGCATTCTAAAAGAACAGTTTATGGCGTGATAACCAAAACTATTTTGCATATTAACCATTTCGTAAAAGATTACTGGAATAATGGGATCAAATCTTATCGGACTAGGAGGGTATAATGAATAGCTTAAAGAATACATTTAATATGGCGGCACAAGGAGCGACTATGGGTATGGCTCCACAATTGAAGACCTCTCCTGCGCCGATGTCTTCAGGCCCATCATAATCTCAGCAGGCACGGGCTATTTTGCGGCAGCATTGAGTTGCCATAAGAGCAAACTTGCAGCAGTGCAATAAGGAGAGAATTTATCTTTCATAGCTTGAGCTTCTTCCGGCCCCGGGCTATCCCGCAGGCCGGAATAATGTTTTAAGGCCATGCGAATCCCCAAATCACCTGAGGGCCAGACATCAGGCCTGCCAAGAGCAAACATCAAGTACATATGCGCGCTCCATACTCCAAAACCTCTTAAGGAAGTAATTTGCCGGATAACTTCTTTATCCGGGGCCAATTCCAGCTCTTCAATTACCAGCCTCTCATCATGAATAGCTTCGGCTAATCCTTTTAGATATGACGATTTCTGACGGCTCATGCCAGCAGCACGAAGCGTTTCCCCTTCTGCTACCATGATGTTTTCAGGAGTTAACGGATTGATAGTTTCGTTAAGCTTCCGCCACAAGGCATTTGCTGCCTTGATCGAAACCTGCTGCCCCATAACCACCCTGACCAGACCTGCAAAACCGGGATCAAAGCGCGGCCATAAATGCCCTTCATATACAGGAAGAGTTTTAAATACGGAATCATTTGCCTGAAGATATTTCAAACCTTCAGCAATTCCGGGAACACAATGCAGTTGATTACTATCGGTCACTCGAAACTCAAGGCCTCATTAACCAAAGCATTCTGCTCCTCGATATGTCTTTGGAAGAAACCACAGGCAGGCGCCGACATTTCCGGGCGCCCAACATATCGAGCACGGCGATATTTGTGCTCTATACTTTCAAGCAGATCCTCAAACCGCTGTCCCATATAAGCCCATGCCCCCTGATTTCGCGGCTCTTCCTGACACCATATGATTTCGGCATTGGCAAAGCCGGCCAGATATTCGGAAAAAGCCTTCATCGGGAAGGGATAGAGCTGCTCGATCCGCAAGATTGCGATATCACTGATATTACGGTTACGGCGTTCTTGCAACAAATCGTAATAGACCTTGCCGGAACAACATACGACTCGGCGGATCTTGTCTGGACTTTCCAGCTTGTCTTTATCATCGGCTTCAAGATAACGATGGAAAGTTGTATTACCTGTCATATCCTCGATTTTTGAAACGCAAAGCTTGTGACGCAGCAACGATTTCGGCGTCATAAGAACCAGCGGCTTGCGGAAGTCACGACATAACTGGCGACGCAGGACGTGGAAATAATTTGCCGGGGTAGTACAGTTACATACCTGCCAGTTATCGTCACCGGAAAGCTGCAGAAACCTCTCCAGTCTTGCCGAGGAATGTTCAGGCCCCTGCCCTTCATGACCATGGGGCAATAACAGAGTAAGCCCCGACATGCGCAGCCATTTGGCTTCACCGCTGGATACGAACTGATCGATTATCGCCTGAGCCACATTGGCAAAATCACCGAATTGCGCCTCCCAGAGCACGAACGTATTTGGTGATGCCAATGAATATCCGTACTCAAAGCCCAAAACAGCAGCCTCGGAAAGCGGGCTGTTATGAACCTCAAATCTACGTGATTCTTCAATTAAATTTTCCAGTGGCCTGTACTTGTTACCTTCCACCTGATCATAAAGCACAGCATGCCTTTGCGAGAAGGTTCCACGACCGCAATCCTGCCCCGAAAGTCTTACGTTGAATCCATCCTCTAGCAAACTACCAAAGGCGAGAGATTCCGCAGTAGACCAGTCAAAACCCTCACCAGTTTCGAACATTTTCTTTCTGGCATCTATGAATCTCTGCAACCTCGGATGCAGATGGAAGTCTTCAGGTAAAACACTTAGGACACCGCCAATTCGGCGGGCCTGCTCTTCAGATATTGCTGTATTACCCCTGCGCTCAACGCCATGAGCTTTTTTGAAGCCCTTCCAAAGCCCGCCCATAAAGTCGGAATTGTTTGGCTTATAGCTTTTTGTAGCTTTAAAGGCGTCCTCCAGATAAGCGTAGGATTCATCTTCCATACGGTCAGATTCCTCTTCCGTTATGACTTTTTCTTTCAGCAATCTGGTTGCGTAAAGCTCTCTGGTAGTGACCTGCCTGCCGATGCGTTGATACATTAACGGCTGTGTGAATGAAGGCTCATCACCTTCATTGTGCCCATAGCGGCGATAACAAAAGATATCAATAACTACATCCTTGCCAAACTGCTGGCGAAATTCTGTTGCTATCCTGGCAACATGGATAACCGCTTCCGGATCGTCCCCATTAACGTGAAATATCGGAGCAGCCAGCATTTTTGCAACATCTGTGGGATATGGTCCAGAACGACCATATTTGGGCATAGTGGTAAAGCCAATTTGATTATTAACCACTATATGAATAGTGCCCCCGACCCTATAGCCAGGAAGCTCGGAAATCATCAAGGTCTCTGCGGCGATCCCCTGTCCTGCAAAAGCCGCATCACCGTGAATAAGCATAGGCATAACCTCACGCCGGCTCTCATCCTTGCGCAAGAATTGCTTGGCACGAACCTTGCCGATCACAACCGGGGCGACAGCTTCCAGATGAGATGGATTAGCAGTAAGCGACAAATGCACTGAATTCCCGTCGAAATCACGATCACCGGATGTTCCTAGATGATATTTGACGTCACCGGAACCCTGAACCGAACCGGGAGAAAGGTCTTGTCCCTGAAACTCTGCGAAGACTGCTGTAAAGGGTTTGCCCATCACATTAGTCAAAACATTCAGGCGTCCACGATGCGACATACCAAGAACGATTTCTTTGACTCCCAGCTGCCCCCCGCGTTTGATGATCTGCTCAATTGCAGGAATTAGCGCCTCACCGCCATCGATACCAAAACGTTTGGTGCCGGGATATTTCTTGTGCAGAAAGCTCTCAAAAACCTCTGCGGCAGTAAGACGGCTGAGAACTTCTTTTTTGCCTGCTTCAGAAAAATCGCTGCGATTGCGGATCCCTTCTATGCGATGCTGCAGCCAGGCCCTTTCTGCAGGATCTGCCAGATGAGTATATTCAACGCCGATAGTTCTACAATATGTCTCCTTAAGAGCTCGCAGTATCTCTCTTAAAGTCGCCTGCTCCATCCCAAGCGCATGGTTAATAAAAATGGGGCGGTCATAATCATTTTTGGTAAATCCGTAATATGAAGGGTCGAGCTCCGGATGCTGACCTTTTTCTTTCAAACCCAAAGGATCAAGATCGGCAATCAAGTGTCCTCGGGATCGGAAATTTCTAATGAGCATTAATGCCTGTATGGAATCCAGCGCGGCCTTTTTGATATCTTCCGCACTCGCAATTTCAGGACTTTGCCTTTTATATTCAGCCGAAGTTTCAAGCGGCAGGAATACCGTCTTACGATTGCCTTCCGGGGTCCAGCTGGCCCCTTGCATTTCCTGTAAAAGTGAGGCCTCATCTTCATTAAGACTGGCAAAAAACTCTCTCCAGCTATCGTCTACTAGCTCCGGGTTTTTGAGGAAAGAAGAATACAAATGGGCCAGATAATCAGCATTATGACCCGTAAGAAATGCGATATTGCTGTTGTGTTTCATTGCCTTAAGATGGAACCCTCCGACCTTTTTTAAATACCTGCTTCCACCATGTCATGGTATTTTGCAGACATTTCTCTCTGTGTAATTTGAAGAGCTTCTGTAAGCTGGCCGATAGCCCTTTCTTCCCGTTCACTGATAATCATAGCATCAATTCCGGGCGGATGGCTTGTATCCCTGATCCTGGAAATAAATTTTTCAAACCATATTTTTGCATGTACATTCAGCTTTTCACCAAGTGATGTTTTATGCGTTATCAATTCGTTATAAGCCCTGGCCACAGCCAGCGCAGCCTCAACTATTGCAGCTTTATACGAGATCAAATCTTCGGGAGGAATCTTTCCATCAAGCAGTTCAATTGATCTACGTACATCCGGTAGAACATTATCACAGTCCCTGGCCCAATCCTGCCAGTGAGATTTGTCCCATACTGTTTTTTCCATCAACTCCATCACAAAGGCCGATTCACAAGAATTTCCAGCGATTGCATGAACCAGGCCTTCCAGCGCTTCATTCTCTACTTGTTCTGACTCATTACCGCCATCGATATCCGCATAGCTCAACCATATCCCTACCCGATAAGGCAATGACGCGAGAAAAGCCTGCTCTTGCGCAGTGAACTCGGAAAATTTTTGATATATTTTTCTGGCCAATATTCTCCCTCCCGATAGAAATTCCGCAAACAATCAGGAATCATAGCAGGAATAATATATAACCTTATAGTCTTGCTGAAAAATTTAAAAGAAAAAGCAGGTCATCAAGACCTGCCAAGGTTAGGGTTGGGGCTGGGATTGAAGCTAGAAAAAGTCCTTATACATAAGGTATGTACAAATCGATATAATACCAGATGTTATTAGGAATATTTTGGTCCACTATCGATATTGTTGTCGATAGAAGAAACATTGTGGCGGCACCATAAAGATAATCACTCATCACACCCTCCATAACAATTTTTCACCGATTATGTTAATGCAAGGCGCGTGCCAAAATAAAAGGCGCCACCAAGGCGCCCCTTCCCATGAATGCTTATTATCAATTAATCTACTATTCTTCTATTCTTCCTCGATTTTTAAAGCCTCATTCAATTCCTTAAGCGCCGCTTCTTCTGCAGGACTGATGTTCGCCAAATGCGACTGCTCTCGCTGTGTCTTGGGAGCGACCTTGCCTACCAGGCCTTTGACAAATCCACCGAGGCCTGATGCCTTTTCATCTTCCGGATTGAAATCATCAAACTCATCAGCCGCTTTTGCTACATGACGGGCTATTTTTAGCAGCATAAGTCGATAATTTTTAGCCTTGCCCTTCCCTAATTTCTCCTCGACCAAATGGATAGAGCTCTCCGCATCTCTAATAACAGTAAAAATTTGTCCTCCCCAATCTGGCCAATGTTCCTTGCTCTGGATTGTCGCCTGTGCAATTTCTTTGGTAAAAGGAGTCCCCATCTCCATACGGGCAAATTGAGTGATGATTTCTTTCAGAGCTTCATCTTCCTGCTCATCATCATGCCCCCCCTCTTCGTCATCAGCCTCACTCATCCACATGCCGACGCGATAGGGCAATGAGACCAGTATCTTGAGCTCGTCCTCTGAGAATTTATCCAGATTAGCCATTTAGTTTGAATCCTGTTGGTTAGTTAAACAGCAAGCTTAAATATCA
>CAZJRT010000012.1:0-17611 GCA_964548445.1 uncultured Pseudobdellovibrionaceae bacterium | reverse complement strand
GGCGGCATCGAACAGGATTATTGAGCCGTCGGGTACCGTAGCGACTATCTCCTCAGGATGGTTGATAAGGTGAAAATCACGGGGAACACTGAAAGTAAAGCCCATTGCCGGATGATAAAATGACTGGCCACGGGTAAATCCATGACGCTCGCTGTCGCCATAAACTATACCGTCGATCATCTGAAGATATTCATCGGCCCTTGTTTCTCCGGCATCAACGGAGAACTTGGCAGCCAGCGATGCTACTTCGGCTATACGCTCGGATGTGCGCGGATGAGTGGAAAAATAATTAAAAGGCAGTGGTACACCCGTTCCCGCCAACCGGGCTTCAAAAGCTGTGTCCTGCTCAAGATTTTGTAAAAATGAAGCCATAGACTGAGGATTATAGCCGCTAAGTGTCAAGTAACGCAGTCCCAGTTCATCGGCCTGATGCTCCTGCCCACGAGAATATGACTTAATATAAAGATCTCCGCCAATTCCCGCAGCCTGAGCAAGAGCACTACTGTCAACTGTCGCTGCAAGAATAGATGTCCCCAGCGAAGTCAATACACCTCTGGAATATCTCTCAGCAGAATGACGAGCGGTGATATGACCAATCTCATGAGCTATAACTGCCGCTAATTCACCCTCGGAATTCGCCTGTTGCAATAAGCCTCTCGAGATATATACATAGCCACCCGGAAGGGCAAAAGCGTTTACCATCGGTGTATCGAGGACCGTGAACCGGAAATTGATGTCCGGCCTTTCGGTGTTTTGCGCTATCTGTTCCCCTATACGGTTCACGTAATTAAGCAGATCAGGATCATGATATTCGCCAAATAGCCTGACAATCTTTTCATGCTCCTGGGTGCCGATAAGCACTTCCTGTTCAGGTGACATAAAGGCAGTGAATTGTTTGTCGCCTGTGGCCGGATTAACCGAACAAGCACCTAACGCCAGAACCGCTACATACAGAAAAGCCTTGCCAATCACTCGCATGATGTCCTCTTATAATTTTCTATGAGAACGATATTAATCTTTCTACTGGCAGTATCCAGTTTTTTTCCGGTTATGGCTTTTGCCCAGCCATCAGAGCCGCATGCGGATTTCAGTGAATTACGCAGGACAAATACTCAAAAAGTAAGAAATGTCATTGATCCACTGACACTGGTACTCAAAGACAACAAAACCATACGCCTGGCTGGAATTGATATTCCCGACTTCGATGTTCATGACCCCGGAGAAGTTGCAGCAAGCGCAGCCAAGATACTTAAAAAAGAGCTTGAAGAAAAAGATATAAATATCTATCAAACAACAAATAATGACTTAGGACGAACTAACCGCATGGGGCATGAAATTGCACATTTAGAACTTAAGAACACCAAAATCTGGGTTCAGGGTTTGCTCTTGCAACAGGGGCTCGCCAGAGTCCGCACTACTCGTCGCAACCCTGAAATGGCCGAACAAATGTACGCACTGGAAGAAAAAGCCAGAAGTGAAGAAAAAGGAATCTGGGGCCTTACAGGTTTTCCCGTTCTAAACCTGGATACGGCAGAGCAAGGCGTCGGTACCTTTCAAATCGTGGAAGGAAAAGTGCATGCAATTGCGACAGTAAAAAACACCATCTACCTTAACTTCGGCCCCGATTGGCGTACTGATTTTACTGTAAGCATCAAATCTGGAGATCTGCGGCAATTCTCAGCCATCGGACTTGATCGAATGTCATGGAGAGGGAAAACTATCAGATCGCGAGGATGGCTGCGATCATGGAACGGTCCTTACATGGAAATCGATCATCCGCAGGCCATACAGATTCTTGATTAATGACAACGGCCATCTTCAGGTCTATATTGATGCAAATTCTGGTAAAGAGGAGAAAACCCAAAATGGATTATAAAACAATCGAAGATATCAATCTGGCGGGCAAAACCGTATTGCTTCGCGGCGACCTGAATGTCCCGGCTCAAGACGGCAAAGTTACAGATACAACCCGTATCGACCGCCTGAAAAACACGGTTGATCATCTTGTCAAGAGCGGTGCTAAAACCCTTATTCTCTCTCACTTTGGACGTCCCAAAGGTGAGCGCAAGCCTGAATATTCTTTGGAATTCCTGGCTCCCGTACTTGAAAAGCAATGGGGGCATCCTGTGAAATTTGCTGCAGATTGCATTGGCGAACCTGTCAGCAAACTGGCCAGCGAATTAAATAATGGAGAAATTGGCCTACTTGAAAATGTTCGCTTCTATAAAGGTGAAGAAAAGAACGACCCTGAGTTTGTTAAACAACTGGCCGAAAATGGCGATATCTTTGTTAATGACGCATTCTCTGCAGCACACCGCGCACATGCGTCAACCGAAGGTCTGGCTCATCACATGCCAACAGCCGCCGGTTTTCTTATGAGAGACGAAATCAACGCATTAACAAAGGCCCTCGAAGCACCGGAAAAGCCGGTTGCTGCTGTAGTTGGCGGTGCAAAAATTTCCTCCAAGCTGGACGTTCTGAATAATGTTGTCAAAAAAGTTGATTACATGATCCTTGGCGGCGGCATGGCGAATACCTTTATGTATGCCCAAGGCATCGAGGTGGGTAAATCTTTATGCGAAAAAGACATGGCCGAGGCTGCCCGCGAGATCATGAAAACCGCAGAAGCTTCAGGATGCAAAATTGTCCTGCCAACAGACAGGGTAATCGTTAGTGAACTTAAAGAAGGCGCAAGCCACGAAGTAAGCACTGCAGATTCCATGCCCGCAGACAAGGAAGCCATTGATATTGGCCCTAAATCGATTGCTGAAATCTCTGAAATCCTTGAGAGCTGCAAAACTGTTCTATGGAATGGACCAATGGGAGTTTTTGAAATCAAGCCTTTTGACAACGGAACTAATGAAGTTGCCAAAAAGGTCGCAGAGCTTACGCAAGCAGGCAAGCTGCTTAGTGTTGCCGGTGGTGGAGACACTGTCTCGGCGCTCGAAAATGCAGGCGTTGTCGACAAATTCAGCTATATCTCGACAGCTGGCGGTGCCTTTCTTGAGTGGATGGAAGGCAAGGAACTTCCCGGAGTTGCTGCTCTTAAAAATGCGTAGTTATAAATTGTACTAATAGTCAAAAGTTTGAGGGCCGGATTAACCGGCCCTCTTTTTTTGGTTTAGCTGATTTATTTGCTTTTAGAATTTTCCAGTAATCTTAGAGCCATTTTCTTCGTTGTGCGCTCATAACATGACAGAGCCTGCGACACGTCATATTTATTTGCTATTCTGCTAGTATTGCGAACTTTCTGCGTAAGGAAAAACATCGTCAAGAAATCAGCTTTCTCTATATCAAGTCCTTTGCAGGCCACAGCCAGTCCCTGCCCGTAACGCTGGGACAGAATATCAATGACCATATGCGGCGAAAGATCTGCATAAACTGAGAACTGTGCCACGAACATGGAAATATCTCCCCGGCGCAACACCTTGACCATCGCCTGAACATCAAGTTCCTTCTTATTAAAAGCTGCGCGCGCAGTTTCGATTGCATGAGCAGAAGGGGCAAATAGCATTTTGTCAGGTGAAGACAGATCCTGAACTGCTTTATCCAACTCCTGATCAAGCGCTTCACTGTTAATGTCAAACCTGTCAGTAATCTCGCGCTTAAGCTCTTCCCCTACAAAGCGATAAAGTCGCAGCGCGATTTCTTTCGGTATGTCCTCACGAGCAATTAATGAACCTGCGAGAGTTTCCTCCTCCAAAGCCATATGCGCCATAATTTTCATACTATGAGCGGTCAGAGTGATATGCGCATTATCGGCCAGATTCTGAACTGTTTCAGGCTCCTCGGTCTCAGCCAGCAAATCCATAACCTGATCAGACAAAAGCTTTCTGAGCGCGATCGCCCGCCAGTACTCCGGTCCTTGCGACTTAATAATGTAAATAAGGTCCAGATCATTGAGAACCGGGCTATTCCTCAGAATGGAGTCAGCCACTTCGATTTCATCATTTGCCAGATGCAGAACCAGACGCAAAGGAGCTTTTTCGCTACCGGCAATGCGCTCTGCAAGCGCCTGGCGCAAATCCCGCTCAGCCTGCCCCATAAGGCCTGTCAGTACATCTGTAACCAGCTCAGCCTCACGCGGTGAAAGTTCGGCCTGAAACATATCAAGCACGATACCGACAAGCTCACTGCGTGCAGGTGCCCGCCTGTCTTTTGCCAGAGCATATATACGGTGAGAGTCATACAACCGTAATAGTAATGGCTCCATCCGGGCGGTTTCGTTATCTAAGATACCTTCGAACATCTCCGCTTTTTGCACCCCATTTTTTTTATACTCTTAATTTATTGTTTTGATGGCGGAAATTAGTAAACCCGCAAACCCTAACCTCCTTATACACAGAAAATTTTTATAATAAGTTAATTTGTCGTAAAATTTTTTTAAGGCATCGTGTCACAAGACTTTTTAGTCTGTTAAAGTATTTTATTAACATCTACGTGTTATATTGTATGATGTTGCCATATTATAATTTTGTTTGGGGATAAACATGGTAGGACCAGTCGGAGGCTTTCAGCAAGTTCCGCTTTCTTCAGCCACTCAGCCAGCAGCTAGCGATTCTACAAAAGTTAGTCAGCGTGAGCAGCAACCTGAAGAAAACAGAGTTCAGCGCCAGCAGGAAGATCCTGCATCAGGCGTTCAGCGCTCTGAGAAAACTCAGGAAAAAGAAGAGAGCAAGGAAGTTCGCGCCGAAAAACGCGAAGAAGCTCAGGAAACAAGAGAAGCTTCCCGGGAAGATCGTGGAAGTGTCGTTGATATAAGCGTTTAATCGGTATGTTTTTTAAAAAGCAGCGCCATCAGCTGGCGCTGCTTTAGGCTGAGCAAATCAATTTTCTCAAAGAAAAGCCACTTCATTAAAACTGCGGAGTTTACGGCTGTGCAGGCGTTCAACTCCTATATCTCGAAGCAATGACATAGCAAGCAATCCTATTTGCAAATGCTGCTCTACCCTCTCGCGATAAAAGGCTTCAGCCATACCGGGCAGTTTAAGCTGCCCATGCAGTGGCTTGTCTGAGACACACAAAAGCGCACCGTAAGGCACCCTGAACCTGAAACCATTTGCGGCAACTGTTCCGGATTCCATGTCCAGCGCAATCGCCCTGCTTTGACTGAATTTTTGTAACTGATGAATTGAAGGCCGCAGTTCCCAGTTCCTGTCATCAATCGTCGCTACAGTACCGGTGCGCATAATCTTTTTGAGGTCATAGCCCTGAAGTCCGGTAATGGTCGATACCGCCTTTTCCAGCGACAGCTGTATCTCCGACAAAGCAGGCACAGGTATACTTGGATGCAGGTCATGATACATGACATTATCCTGACGCAAATAGCCATGCGCCAGAACATAATCTCCCAGCCCTTGAGAGTTCCGCAAACCTGCACAATGGCCAAGCATCAGCCATGCATGAGGCCGCAGTACCGCTACGTGGTCGGTAATTGTTTTAGCATTCGAGGGACCGATACCAATATTAATCATGGTTATGCCGCTACCATCCGCCCTCTTGAGATGATATGCAGGCATTTGTGGCTGGCGCAAAAGCATGGAGCCCTCAGTATCCATCACTTCGCCTTCCAGATTACGGTTAACCGTCACCCTGTTACCAGGCTCCACGAAAGATGTGTACTCGCTGCGCTCAGCTTTAAGTGAAGGATTGTCTGTCGGAGACATTATATCCCGGCAGATCTTAATGAATTCATCGATATAAAACTGATAATTGGTAAAGATAATGAAGTTCTGAAAGTGACTGGCGCTGGTTCCACAGTAGTGTTTAAGCCGCATTACACTCAAATCAATCCGGGGCGCGGCAAATAATGCCAGTGGCGCGGGCTTGCCGGCTTCCATGATATAGGTAGCATTGGCAATCCGGTCATCCATAAGATCAAGAACAGGAACATCGAAGATCTCCGGCAGCCTGCGAACCTGCTCACCATCAAGCTCTTTTTCTATATATCCCTCTTCGCCCAAAGCAAAATGTATCGGAACAGGAGTATCACTTACTCCTATTTCAACAGGAACATCGTGACTCATCATCAGAACGCGAAGCTGCTCTTTAAGATAATGATCAAATATTTCCGGTTGCGTAACCGTAGTCATATAGGTTCCAGGTCTGGGCACGAAACCAAAGGACAGGCGCATATCTGTCCGGTTAGCATTTTTGGTATCGATCTTTATGTACGGGTAATATGCCGAAACACGCTTTTCGAATTTAGCGCCATGAGCAAAATCAGTGAACCTGTCTCTCAGGTATTTGATATTATGATCATATATCTCGCAAATAGCTGCAAATGCCGCTTCAGGATCTTTAAATTGCCGTGGTCTGAATTTGCCGAATATATCGCT
The DNA here is from genome assembly GCA_964548445.1 of uncultured Pseudobdellovibrionaceae bacterium. GTDB lineage: Bacteria > Pseudomonadota > Alphaproteobacteria > Micavibrionales > Micavibrionaceae > RZZS01. The sequence continues at coordinate 11,273 of CAZJRT010000012.1, read as the reverse complement.
CATGAGATTATCATCGCCGATTTAATTGCGTAGCGCAATAAGCAGAACAATCACAAGCCTACCAGCGCACGGGCATACTCAACCGGATGAAAAGGCTGCAGATCCTTTATATCTTCGCCAACACCAACCGCATATATCGGCAAGCCAAAGCGATCAGCCAGCGAAACAACCACGCCTCCCTTGGCAGAACCATCCAGTTTGGTAACGACCAATCCTGTAATATTTACCAGATCAATGAATGTTTCCACTTGTGCATGCGCATTCTGGCCTGTTGTGGCATCCAGCACGAGCAGCACTTCGTGAGGAGCTGACTCATCACGTTTTTTGAGAACACGAATGATTTTCTGTAATTCAGCCATAAGAGCCGATTTGGTATGAAGGCGCCCTGCCGTGTCAATCATCAGAACATCGGCCTTTTCTGTAGCCGCACGCTCATAACCTTCAAAAGAAACAGCTGCCGCATCGGCCCCAACTTCCTTGGCAACAAAAACACTACGCGCACGCTCTGCCCAAATCTGCAATTGCTCAATAGCCGCGGCCCGAAACGTATCTCCGGCAGCAAGAACCAGCGTATGTTCTTTCCTCAGATTATAAGCAAGCTTGCCAATAGTGGTAGTTTTTCCGACCCCATTGACACCACAAACCAGAATTACGAAAGGCTTATCACCGGACTTTCTGATGGTAAGATTCTTTGCTACCGGATTTAGTATATTTGCAATACTTTCTGCTAACGCCTCACGAATTTCCTCTTCCGGAATTTCCTTGTTAAAACGCCCCTGTGCAAAATCTTCAACTACTTTTGCTGCCGTTCTTGGTCCCAGATCAGCAGAAATCAAAAGTTCTTCCAGTTGCTCTAAAGTAGCGCCATCCAGTTTTCTTTTTACAACAAGATCACTAAGCCCCTGCCCGATCTTGCGTGAAGACCTGGAAAGCCCGTGACTTAAACGCGAAAGCCAGCCCCCCCCCCGTTCCTCCTCGTCACGTTCTTTTTCTTCTTCATGCTCCATGGCATCACTTAAAGGGGTGTGCGCAGGAACCGGAGTGAGATCCAGCTCATCTACATGGTGAACTCCCTCGGACTGGTCTTCTATTTCATGCTCATGTTCAGGCTCCGGTTCGTCGATTGAGGGCTCAATCTCAGGCTCGTTCTGACGATGCAGGAATCTGTCATCACGCTCTTCCTGCTCCTGTTCTGCAATATTTTTTTTCTTACGCCATAAAATCATTTATTCATCCAAAAAGTTTCAGCAACAACTACCTTTTATCGGGACTAATAACCTCTCCCGTCAATGCAAAGTTATCTATCCTGGATGTTCGCACTTTGACAATTTCGCCAGGATTACATTCCCGGTCCAGCCTGACTTTAAAGAAGTGCTCGTCACATCCTGTATTTATTTCTTCTACTATAATGTTCATATCATGATTTATATATTGCTCTAACTTTTTAGTCAGATGCCGCTCACCCAGTTCACGCAACCTTGCGGCTCTTTCTTTTCTGATATTTCCCGGTACCTGCGGCATCTTGGCTGCTGGCGTTCCAGGCCTTGGAGAATAAGGAAAAACATGCAAAAAGGTGATATCGCACTCGCGGACAATATCTAAAGAATTAGCAAACATCTCTTCGGTCTCTGTGGGAAATCCGGCAATTATATCAGCGCCGAAAACTATATCCGGCCTTAAGTTTCGAGCTCTACTGCATGTATCTATGACATCCTGATGGGAATGCCTGCGCTTCATACGCTTCAGGATCATGTCGTCACCTGCTTGTATTGACAAATGAAGGTGCGGCATCAAACGGGGCTCTTTCTCTATTAAGTCCCAAAGATCCTCATCAATTTCAACCGGGTCAATGGATGACAGCCTTAGTCTCTTCAACTCTGGCACAGTGACAAGCAAACGCTTCATCATCTGTCCAAGAGCAGGTTCATCCGGCAAATCCGTACCGTAAGAAGTTATATCCACTCCGGTCAGCACTATTTCATTATATCCGGATTCTACAAATTTCTCTGCTTGCCGGGTAATGTCTTCAAAAGGCACCGAACGGGAATTACCCCTCCCGAAAGGAATAATGCAAAAGGTACATCTGTGATTACAGCCGCTTTGCACTTGCAGAAAAGCGCGTGCACGACCTTCCATACCTTCGATTAAGTGTCCCTCCGCCTCTCTGACGGCCATTATATCGCTGACAATGACGCGTTCTTCGGCAAGAGACTTCCAGGCTTCGGCTTTCAGTTTGAGATCGTTGCCTATAAGCTGATCGACTTCTTCCATTTCCGCGTATTTTTTGGGAGCAATCTGAACCGCACATCCGGCCACTATTATCCTCGCATGCGGATTTTCACGGCGAGCTTTTCTTATTGCCTGACGCAACTGCCGTTCGGCCTCCCCGGTTACAGCGCAAGTATTGAAAATAATGGTTTCGCTGCCACAACCAGCATTACGTGCATGTTCCCGAATGACTTCGCTTTCAAAAGAATTCAAGCGGCATCCGAAAGTTATTATTTCTAGATTGTTACTTTCCATTTCCACCTGTTACAAAACGATTACAAATTTGTCCTGCATGTTACAGAACAATTACATAGCCGCCCTAAAATATTCCCAATCTTCGATAATACTCCGCAATACACACACAGACAAAACTTGTGAAAAACGACACAACAGGAGACGAGCTATGATTCTGAACCACCCCTGCATTCGTTACGCACACATAACCCCGATTGAAAAGAAAAGCAATTCTCAGAGGACTCTGGTAATTGGAACAACTCTATCATTACCAAATCCGGGACAGCCGTGCATGGACGATAGATTACTGGATTTACTGGAATATCTGGAGCTCATTAAACGTGAATATAAAGGAGAATTTGATTCAGTGGAAATCAGAGGGATTTCTAAAGAAGAAAAAGATTTGGACTTACCGCATTTCATACCTCGCGGCGAGCGCTGCATGAACGGCGTTTGTGTTTAATTTACTGACCTTAACGACATCGCCTTAACTACGGCCCGCTAATCCCCCAGCGGGCTTTTTTTATAATTCAAGCATACCTTCGAATACATATGAAGCAGGACCTGTCATCAATACCCGTCCGCTTTCCTGGCTGAATTCAATAGTTAACCGGCCACCATCCAGATGCACCTCAGATTTTTCGTTAATCAAACCTCTCCTGACCGCAGCAACCACACTGGCACACGCCCCTGATCCACAAGCCGCAGTCACGCCTGCCCCCCTTTCCCACACCCGCATGCGTAAAAGTGACGGATCTTTAACACTTATAAACTCAACATTTATTCGATTTGGAAAAAGTTTATGATTTTCGATACACGGACCGATTTGCCCGATATCAATCTGCTCAGGATCTTCAACAAACAGAACACAATGAGGATTGCCAATATTTACCGCACAGGCGTCAAATCCTTCTATATTAAAGCTCAATGTATCTTGCTCTTCAGCTAACGGAATCTGCTGCCAGTCCCACTTTGGCTCGCCCATATCAACAGTAATTAATGTCAGACTGGCGTCTTCCGCCTTTGCATCCAGAAGGCCCGCAACTGTTTGCAATATAACTTTATCCTTTTCCCTTTCCTGCATCAGCAGTGAAGCGACGCAGCGTGATGCATTCCCGCATGCTTCCAGCGAAGACCCATCTGCGTTGTACATCACCATAAACACATCGGCCCTCGGATCTTTAGGCGGCTTCATGATCACCAGCTGATCAAAACCTATTCCGGACTTGCGATCTGCCAGTTCGACAATACGTTCTTTTGGCAAAGCGACCTTTTCATTCCTTCCGTCGATAATGACGAAATCGTTGGAAAGGCCATGCATCTTGTGGAATTTGAACATAAAACTTGCATACCATGCTTATGTGGTGTTAGAAAAGCCGCAAATTATCCGGACACTGTCGATAAAGCCAGTGCCCAAGGGTACACCGCAGTCGGCGAATAGGATCGCTCACTGCGGCTTAAGCGTTTTGAAAATGTTATTTCGAGCGCAAGCGAGAAATCTCCTTGAGATCCCTCAGCTTTGTTCGGGATGACAAAGAGGAAATTAATGTTTGAATCTTTAGGCGAAAAACTAGGCGGTGTTTTAGACAGACTGCGCGGGAAAGGCTCCCTGTCGGAAGAAGATGTAGACGCAGCGGCACGCGAGATCCGCATTGCGCTGCTGGAAGCGGACGTCGCTCTACCCGTTGTCAAAGATTTTATCACCAAAGTTCGCGAACGAGCTGTTGGCCAGGAAGTCATCAAATCCGTTACCCCGGCACAGCAGGTTGTAAAGATCGTTCATGATGAACTGGTAGAAATCCTGGGCGACACGCCCCAGGATCTGAACTTCACCACTCCGCCCTGCGCTTACCTGATGGTTGGCCTGCAAGGCTCCGGTAAAACCACCAGCACCGCCAAGATCGCAAAGTTTCTCACCGATAAACAGCGCAAGAAAGTTTTGATGGCCTCGCTGGACGTAGCCAGACCAGCGGCACAGGAACAACTTCGCCAGCTTGGCGAACAGACCGGCGTTGCTACTTTACCGATTATTGAGAAACAAAAGCCCATTGATATCGCAAACCGGGCTATGGATACCGCCCGCAAGGAAGGCTATGACGTTGTCATGCTGGATACCGCCGGGCGGCTTTCCATCGACGAAGAATTGATGAATGAAGCGGCAGCCATCAAGAAAGCTACCAATCCGGTGGAAACTTTACTGATCGCTGATGCCATGACCGGTCAGGACGCGGTCAATACGGCAAAGGCTTTTGATGAGAAGGTAGGCCTGACCTCAATTATGCTGACCCGCGTAGATGGTGACGCCAGAGGCGGTGCGGCACTCTCCATGCGCTCGATCACAGGCAAGCCGATCAAGTTAATCGGGGTTGGCGAAAAATGGGATGCGATTGAAGCTTTCGCTCCGGACCGGATTGCCGGACGCATTCTGGGTATGGGCGATATTGTTTCGCTGGTGGAAAAAGCCGGCGAAACTGTTGATCAGGAAAAGGCGCAGGAACTCGCTAAAAAATTCAAGAAAGGCAAGTTTGATTTCAATGACCTGTTAACCCAGCTGCAGCAAAGGAAAAATATGGGCGGTATGGGCGCTTTGATGAAGATGATGCCGGGAATGGGCAAGATGGCCGGACAGCTTGACGAAATGGGCGTTGATGACTCGATGCTAAAACGTCAGGAAGCGATTATTTATTCCATGACAAAAAAAGAGCGTGAAAAGCCGGATCTGCTGAACGCTTCTCGTCGTAAAAGAATTGCCGCCGGTTCCGGCACCAGCGTTCAGGAAATCAACCGCCTTGTAAAGCAACAACAGCAAATGCAAACCATGATGAAACGCATGCGCAAAATGGGCATGGGCAAAATGATGGGCATGGTCAAAGGCATGATGGGCGACGATGCTGCCGCTCTCATGGGCCAGAGCATGGACCCGAATGCTTTGGCGGAAGATATGGCAGGATTGCAGGATCAGGGCGCTCTCGGACCCAATCCATTTGACAATGGTAGCAATCCGCTCGGCGGCATGGGTGGAGGTCTGGGACGCAATATACCTGACTTCAGCGCGATGCCTAAAAAAGGCAAAAAGAAAAGGAATAAATAATATTATTTTTTCAATAACTAACCAAACCAACTTAAAGGAAAGACTAAAATGGCACTTAAAATCAGACTTGCACGTGGTGGACGCACCCATCGCCCGCATTACAGGATCGTCGTAGCGGACAGCCGCATGCCGCGTGACGGGCGCTATCTTGAAAAAGTAGGCGTTTATGATCCGCTCCTGCCGCACGAAAATGAAAACCGCATTAAACTGGTAGCTGAACGTATCCAGTACTGGCTGGGTCAAGGCGCGAAACCAACAGACCGTGTCGCCAAAATGCTTGGCAAAGCCGGTATTATTGAGATGCCGGAAATCCGTGAAACTCCCAAGAAATCCGCTCCTGGACTCAAAGCACAGGAACGCATTCAGGAAAAAGAAGAAAAACTGAAAGCGGCCAAGGAAGCTGAAGAAGCGGCCAAGGCTGAAGCCGAAGCCGAAGCTTCCGCACCAGCAGAAGAAGCACCAGCAGAAGAAGCACCAGCAGAAGAGCCTGCCGCTGAAAAGCCTGCCGCTGAAGCTCCAGCGGAAGAAGCTCCTGCTGCAGAGGAAACCCCGGCGGAAGCGGAAGAAGAAAAACAGGCCAGCTAATGAAATCCCCTCACGAGAAAAACATCTGCATCGGCAAAATAGCCGGGGCGCATGGCGTGAGAGGACTGGTTAAAATTTTTCCCTACTGCAATGATCCGGATTTACTGGAAAAGGTGGATGCTTATCGTATCCGCCTTCTTCATTCTCAGGGCAAATTTCTGCTTGCCGAAATTGATGGCATTCAGGACCGCGATGCAGCGCAGGCACTTAAAGGTACAGAGCTTTGGATCGATCGTGCTGCCCTGCCCGAACCTGAAGTGGACGAATTCTATTTCGAGGATTTAAAGGGTCTAGAGGTCAAAAACCTCAACGGAACAGCAGAGGGTAAAGTGATCGCGGTTCAGGATTTTGGCTCCGTACCTTTACTGGAAATAAAGCCTTCCGCTGGCAGCACTTATTACCTTCCTTTTACAAAAGAAAACGTTCCCGAAATAAATATTTCAGAAGGGTTCGTCACTATCAACCCGCCAGAGGGTTTGGTAGATTAGTTACATGCCAGCTTTCAAGCACATATTACTGGATTTCGACGGGGTGGTTGCAGACACCGAAAGTGTATTCGATGTCTTTGACTGCGAAGCGATTAACAAAATACTGGTTAAAGCTGGCCTGCCGCCAGACCTTACTCCAGAATATATGCGGCATTTTGCTGGCATTCCTTCAGAAAACAAACTGGAGATTATCGCCAGAGAAAAAGGTATTGATGCTTCACCTTATATTAAAGCCTTTATAGCAGAGCGCAACACCAGCCGCCCGAACGTTTTTCGTGACAACAAAGTCAAACTTGCCAGAAACTTTGATTCATTTATCGCGTCTTATGGTGATCGCTGCATTCTGGTTACAAACAAAAACCGGGAAAAACTGGATTGGGATCTAGAAGCCCTTGAGATGGGAAGGCACTTTCCTCGTATCGTTTGCCTGGCGCCGCCTATGCAGCGTAAACCAGCCCCTGATCTGTTACTGAAAGCACTGCAATTAATTGACGCGAAAACAATTGAAAGCGCCTATGTCGGTGACAATGAACTGGATATGGAAGCTGCTGTTGCTGCAAATATTTACCCGATTGGTTTTGTAATCGAAGGTCTGGACAAACGCCCTGAACGTGGGCTTGAACTGCGCAAAGCTGGCGCACAGATGGTCATTGATGATTTTGGAGACCTTTCTAGATTAGTTATATGAGCTCTGATAAATCAAATCTTGTAGTACTTGCCCACTTTCAGGATCCTTATACAGCGAATATCGCCAAAGGCTTTCTGGATTCGAACGATATAATAAGTTTTATCTATGACAATGCTGCACATAGCATGGCGTGGAGCATGAACAACCTGCCAGGAGGTGTACGCCTGATGGTACCTCGCAGCCAGTATGAAGAGGCCGCCATGTTACTTTCCTCATTTGAAGAAAGATAATCAGGAACCTGCTCTCTTGTTTCCTGTTGGTTTATCAGGAAGAACCAACTAACAAACGGGAGCAATAATATGAATGCAAGACATGCATATAGACCTGTGCTTTCTGCGAGCACTCTGGAAGATACAGATGTTTATAATACTGATGGTGACAAGCTCGGCGAAATTGAAGAGATTATGATTAACGTCGAAACTGGTTCTGTAGCTTATGCCGTCCTGGAATTTGAGGAAGGTTTTTTGAATATGAAGGAAAAGCTCTTTGCCGTTCCATGGGAATCTTTCCAGATAGATGAGGATAATGAACGTTTTATTCTGGATGTGTCTAAAGAAAAATTGCAAAGCGCACCCGGATTTGACAAGGATGACTGGCCCAATATGGCGGATCCTGCCTTTTATTCCAGCGTGAACGAGTATTACGGCCCGCGAGTAGTGCCGGGAGCATAAAACAAATGTTCAATTAGTTGTTTTCATGCCGCCCTTATGCTTTAAAAGGCGGCATGAGCAACTTGCATTTCAATATACTTACTCTGTTCCCCGAAATGTTTCCGGGAAATTTAGGACTTTCATTAAGCGGCAAAGCACTTGAGCAAGGGCTTTGGTCGTATAATGCTGTCAATATTCGTGATTTTGCCACAGACAAGCATAAGACCGTAGACGACACTCCTTTTGGCGGTGGCGCCGGTATGGTTATGAGAGCAGATATAATTGAAAAAGCCCTGCTATCAATTCCTCAAACAGGACGGAAAATCTACCTTTCCCCTCGAGGAAAGCCGCTTACACAGCAAACGGTGAAAGATTTGTCATCCATCCAGAATATTACCTTGCTCTGCGGACGCTACGAAGGCGTTGATCAAAGGCTACTTGATGCCTACGAATTCGAAGAAATCAGCATTGGTGACTATGTACTTTCCGGTGGCGAACCTGCTGCACTTATTATGATGGATGCCTGCATCCGCCTCCTTCCCGGAGTGATGGGTAATGAAGCAACACCGGATGAAGAAAGCTTTTCCAATGGCTTGCTGGAATACCCGCATTACACGCGCCCCGCAGAATGGGCTACCGCTGATGGCCGAGAATTTAAAGTACCAGAAATTCTACGCTCCGGTGATCACGGAAGAATTGCCAAATGGCGCCATGAACAAAGTCTCGAAATAACCAGGGAACGCCGGCCTGATTTACTTGGAGAGTAAATATAAGCTTGAATCTTTAAATTATTTACCTTATAAGCCAGCATACCCATCAAAAAGACAATGGGTCCGCCATCGCCTCGGAAAGTAACGAGACGGATGAATATCGGGACCCGTATAAGGGAAAGGACCGAGGAAATGAATACTGTACAGAAATACGAAGCTAAACAGTTCGAAGCTATTCAGGCAGAAAAAACCATACCTGCTTTTTCTCCTGGCGACACCGTTAAAGTAAACGTGAAAGTGCGTGAAGGCACCCGTGAGCGTATCCAGGCTTATGAAGGTGTATGCATTGCCAAAAGCGGATCTGGCATGAATGCCAGCTTCACGGTCCGCAAGATCAGCTACGGCGAAGGCGTAGAGCGGGTATTCCCTCTCTGGAGCCCCCGGATTGATAGCATCGAACTTGTACGTCGGGGTTCTGTCCGCAGGGCAAAGCTTTACTATTTGCGCGAACGTCGTGGTAAATCAGCACGTATTGCCGAACGTACTACCGGTCATGGTATCGAGCCTCGCGAAACCAGGGGCAAGAAAGCTAAAGCTGCAAAATCCAAAAGCTAATTTAGCTTCCAGATTACTTGCATTAAACGCTCTTTAAGTTTAAACCTGAAATCCAACAATTTTGGCGATTTCGGGGAAATTGAGTATGAGCAAATCACGCACCCTGTTTGAAAAAATCTGGGACGATCACGTAGCGCACAAAGCCGAAGACGGTACCTGTCTCATTTATATTGACCGGCAACTGGTCCATGAGGTCACTTCACCTCAGGCATTTGAAGGGCTGCGTATGTCAGGCCGCAAAGTCCGCCGACCCGAGGCTCAGCTTGCCGTAGCGGATCATAATGTCCCCACTGTGGGACGTGCTCAGGGCATTACGGAAGAAGACAGCCGAATACAGGTCGAAACCTTAAAGAACAACGCCGCCGAATGTGGAATTACCTACTTTGACATGGACGACAAACGTCAGGGAATTGTTCATATTATTGGCCCTGAACAAGGTCTTACCCAACCCGGAATGACCATTGTCTGTGGTGACAGTCACACCAGCACCCATGGAGCTTTCGGTGCGCTGGCTTTCGGTATCGGCACTTCGGAAGTTGAACATGTGCTGGCCACTCAAACCCTGATTCAGAAACCTGCCAAATCCATGCGGATCTCTGTTGAAGGCAAACTGCCAACGGGAGCCACCGCCAAGGATATGATTTTGGCGATTATCGGAGAGATTGGAACCGCTGGCGGCACTGGATATGTTATCGAATATGCTGGCGAGGCGGTGCGCGAGCTTTCAATGGAAGGCCGGATGACGATGTGTAACATGTCGATCGAGGCAGGCGCACGCGCCGGTCTTATAGCTCCGGACGAAAAAACTTTTGCATATCTTGAGGGCAAGCCCATGGCGCCAAAAGGTGAGGAATGGGAGAAAGCGGTAGCTTACTGGCGTACCCTGCCCTCAGATGAAGGCGCAACATACGATAAAGAACTTGTCCTCAAAGCAGAGGACATTGCACCGACAGTTACATGGGGTACAAGTCCTCAGGACGTGGCACCGATTACCGGCAATGTCCCTTCACCTTCCGACTATGACGATCCCGGTCGTCAAAGTGCCATTAAGCGCTCACTGGAATATATCGGTTTAGAGGCCGGTCAGAAACTGGAAGGCGTTCCTGTAGATGTTGTCTTTATTGGATCCTGCACCAATGGACGCATTGAGGATTTGCGAGAAGTTGCCAAGATCGTTAATGGCCAAAAGGTAGCAGATGGAGTGCAAGCGCTGATAGTTCCGGGCTCAGGACTTGTGAAAGAGCAAGCCGAAGTCGAGGGACTGGATAAAGTCTTTCTGGATGCGGGTTTTGAATGGCGTGAGCCGGGATGCTCGATGTGCATTGCCATGAACGCAGACAAACTAAAACCCGGACAACGCTGCGCATCCACCTCTAACCGCAACTTCGAGGGCCGTCAGGGTCGCGGAGGGCGTACACATCTAATGAGTCCCGCAATGGCCGCTGCCGCTGCAATCAAGGGAAAACTTACCGACGTGAGGGATCTGTAAGATGCAACCATTTACCAAACTGAAAGCAATCGCCGCCCCGCTACCGATGATCAACGTCGATACCGACATGATTATTCCGAAGCAATTTTTGCGTACGATTAAACGTACAGGTCTGGGTAAAAACCTGTTCGACGAAATGCGCTATGATGAAGGCGGCAACGAGCTTCCTGATTTTGTTTTAAATAGAGAACCTTACCGCAAAGCACAAATTCTGGTGGCTGGCGCAAATTTCGGATGCGGCTCCAGCCGCGAGCATGCGCCGTGGTCCCTGCTGGATTTCGGCATAAGATGCATCATCGCACCGAGCTTTGCTGATATCTTCTATAACAACAGCTTCAAGAACGGTATTCTGCCAATCTACCTGCCCCAAGATCAGGTCGATGTGCTTATGAAAGCTGCTCAGGAAAACCCGGAACTGCGAATTGAAATTGATTTGGATCAACAGGAAATCCGAC
>CAZJRT010000011.1:8141-17797 GCA_964548445.1 uncultured Pseudobdellovibrionaceae bacterium | reverse complement strand
ATATATGCGAGAAGCCTTCAAGGTCGCTTAAGCCTTCGGCATAATCAGGAAAAACTTCGGCCCGCCCGATGCAATATTTCGCATAAACTTGCTGGTTAGTCGTTTTCTCGGCGAATTAGTGTTCGCTGTGAATGATCCCTACAGGATTAAAAACGACTGGAGAATTCATAATATACATGCCTTTCAATATGCGATGAGAATTCTTGAATTTTTATTTGGCTGGACAGGATAGGCATTGTCCAGAAATATTGCTTTAAAAAGTTTTTGTGAAGTTTACTTGTCGGCGAGCCTGCCGAAGCTCAGGAAGCTTTCTTCAAGCACCTTATAATTTTTCAATAGTAGCAATTTTTTGAAAAAAATAAACCGAACCTTTTTAGATTCGGCTAAAGTTTTGTGGGGTAAAAGAAAGTATGGCTACTTTCGGAGAAATCAATTCAATCTATCGATAATCCATTGGGCAAATCCGCTTCCGTAACGAATTTCCAAACCGCTTTGCAAATCATCATTAGCTATTTGCTGATCTGCCTGAGCAAGCAAACGATCAGCTTCTTCACGCAACATATTCATCATTCCTTCAAGCTCCTCATAACTGACGGTGCCGACATTACTGTTTAATGCCACTTCCAGGTCAGGGCGCTGGCGCTGTATATATGCTGGACTTGTCATTTTCTTGCTCCAAATTCCTGCTTTCATATTATGCAAGCTAATTGCACTATCTGCATTCTAATTTCCATATTGCGATTTGTCAATAATTTAATTGCATATTGTGCAAATTTATTGCATTATTATATATAAAGGTATGATTAATAAGGGAAATGGCAAGAGGCATGGACCCGCATATTCGTCTAAGAGCGCAAATAAGAGCAGGCAGAGAGCTTTTAGGAATGAACCAGTCCGACCTTGCCAGAGCACTGAATGCATCCTTATCCAAGGTTTCAAGGGCCGAAAGCGGCGAAACTAAATCTGGAGATGTGCTGTTAGCATTCAGGGAAGGCCTTGAGAAGCTGGGCATTCGTTTTACTACTAATGGCGTCGAGCTGGATGAAGACCGGCTGGAAATCATCGAAGGCGAGGGCTGTTATCTGAAATTACTTGATGATGTTCTGCTGACATTAAAAACCAATCCGGAAAAGGAACTTCTCATAATGTTTGCTTCAGATGAGATCTCTCCTCCCGAGGTAAACGCCAAATACAGGATTTTGAGAGAAATGGGCATAAAGATGCGTCAACTTATTGAAGAGAATGACAGCTATATTATGGGCGAGCTCGATGAATATCGCACTATTTCCTCGCGGTATTTCACTAATCTCGTAACGCTTGTTTATGCCGATAAGGTTGCTCAGGTAAACGGTAGCGAAACCCGTATTGCCATTCAGGCCGATGAACTACTGGCCAAACGGGAAAAACTTATTTTTCAATATTTTTGGGACACCGGTTCGAAACCTGAAACATCAACAGCAGCTGAAAGATTTTGACAATGAAACAAAAGCAATACCCGCCCCAGACAGGGCTTTATGCAGTAAAAGTCAAATCAGAACAGAGCACCCACAGCTGGCAGGATTTCAACATGGCCCGCTTGCAGATAAGCGTCGGGCAGGAATATCACGAGGATGAAAAGCTTAAGGCTGCAATCGACTGGTGCAAACCCCGCTTTAATAGCGTACAGGTTTGCGTAAATGACTCGCTCCAGCGGTTCAATAAAATGTTCGAGCTGGAAGTAAATGAAGAAGATGCATTCCTGATAACCATGCGCGAGGGGCAAGAATGGGTGGATCGCAACATTCATTTGTTCTCCTCTATCCCTCATCTTGAAATAAAACGCTGGGAAAACTGGAAGAACAACTCTCTCTATCGTGATTATCGCCGCCAAATCGGCTGGTTATATAGTTCTAATGATGAATTCAGGCGGGCTATTGATGACAATATCAGTGCGATCTGGGAACGTCGTCAGGCATTGGAACCCGAGTTATATACAAACAGCAGACATAACGAGTTTGCGCAGCTTTCCTGGCGCTATCTTATGGAGGAGATCAGCATCTTTTCAGTCATGTTTGAGACAGATAAGGGTATCGACGTCTATCCTGGAACTACAATATTTGCTGCTACAGTGTTTCAAGGCAGAAAAGCTGAAGGCGCACCTGAAGGTTTGGGCAAAGGCCATTTCTGCCGGATAGATTTCTCAAAAAACAAAAACTATCCCTATCTTCAAACCGTACCTGCACCGTCGCATTAATCAGTAGAAGGTTGTCTGGGAAGGATTACCGGAGCTTTTTACCCGGCGAATGAACGGTGACTTCTGAACAGTCGCCAGCAGGCGATCCTTGGAAAACGGCTTTTTCAGGAAACCTTGCGCTCCGTTAGAGGAAGCGCTTACTACATTGGTTTTTTCAGTATCAACACTAAGCATGATGGCATATGCCTCCGGATCAATCTTTCTAATTGCATTCAGGCTTTGGTGCCCGTTTAGTCCCGGCAGATGTATATCGACAAAGACAATATCCGGAGCATTTTCAAGATAAAGCAAAATTGCGTCTTCGCCGGTTTTTGCATGAATAAGATCATAATCCTTATTCAGGATACTGGCAGCGTATGAAGCCGTAAACCTGTCATCTTCAATAATCATAACAAGTGGATTGTCTCTCCGCCTGCGACGAATTGTAATGCTGCCGGTCACATGCGGGTCAGCCATTTTGCGATAGGCCGCAACCCGCTTGGCACTTAGCAGTTTGCTGTCGGCAATTTTTTGAAGCAGGTAGAGATTTTTTGATACCGATTCATATTCACTGAAATCTGCCCGAAGTTGCCCCGCCATTTTCTCGTAAACGTGGCGCATCCTCTTTTCTTCATCCTCGGTTTCTACCTTGCCGAGGAATAAAACGTCATTGTCAGTAAAATGATAAATTATCCCGCTGGCATTCGTTGATGCCAGTTCCTTTAGCTCTCTGTAAAAAGCAGTTCCGGCAGAACGGGCATCTAGAAGTTTTCGTTCGATACTTTCCGGGTTTTTGATAATCACTTCATGATCAAGTTTGCGGGAGAGCTCGAAATGCATACTGATCCAGCCTTGAGGTTCGCTTTTAAGCTTCTCAAGGAATGTTAGAAAATGGTGCTCCGGGCTTTCCTGTATTTCTTTCATGTTATGATGCTGATCCACAACAGTATTTCGTTATATTATTTGGTGTTTTTGGTTAATTTTCAGTGTAAAAACTTTTTAATTTTAATATAGTTTTGCCAGTCACTTGAATTAAATTCTTGCACGCACCATCAGTAATACAGAAATAATACCCATGTCCTTTGATCTACTTCTTAAAAACGGAACCGCTGTAACCCCATCAGGAACACATCTTGCTGATATTGCTGTCAAAGACGGGAGAATTGCTGGAATCGGCGATTATGACTCCTCGCATACCAGTGAAGTTTTTGACTGCACAGGACTGCACATTCTGCCCGGAGTTATCGATACGCAAGTCCATTTCCGCGAACCCGGAGCCACACATAAAGAAACTTTCGCTACGGGCACCAGGGCGGCCGCTGCGGGCGGTGTTTGCGCCGTTTTTGAGATGCCAAACACCAATCCCCTGACAACGACTCCGGAAGCTCTGGACGACAAAATGCACAGAGCGGCTACAGAAGCATGGACTGAGTACGCCTTTTATCGGGGGGGGACCACTGCTAACGCCAGACAACTAAGCGACTGGGAAACCATGCCGGGCGTATGCGGTATAAAAATTTTAATGGCCGCCACAACCGGCGACCGTCTTTCCGCAGGCGATGAAGAAATAGAGGCCATACTACTAAATGGCCGCAGGATAGTGGCCGTGCACGCCGAAGATGAAAATATCATGCTTGAAAGAAAAAAAAGCATTTTAGGCGACAGCCATGATGTTAAGCTTCACCCGAAGTGGCGTAGCGCCGAGTCCTGCCTTTCTGCCACTTCAAGACTTCTAAAGCTTGCCCTGAAAACCGGACGGCGCGTTCATGTGCTTCATGTCAGTACTGCCGAAGAAATGGAACTGCTTAAACAGAACCGGGATATAGCGAGCGTTGAAGTACTGATCAATCATCTCACCTTGCAAGCTCCGGAATGCTACGAAGAGTTGGGAACTCTGTCCCAGCAAAACCCTCCTGTCCGGGAAAAAGAACATCAGGATGCCCTTTGGCAGGCCTTAAGAGATGGTGCAGTTGATATTCTTGCAACCGATCATGCACCGCACACTCTCGAAGAAAAGAAAAAAGAATACCCCGGCAGCCCCAGCGGCATGCCAGGCGTCCAGACACTTGTCCCCATAATGC
Organism: uncultured Pseudobdellovibrionaceae bacterium; assembly: GCA_964548445.1. GTDB lineage: Bacteria > Pseudomonadota > Alphaproteobacteria > Micavibrionales > Micavibrionaceae > RZZS01. Next base: position 13,504 of record CAZJRT010000011.1, on the reverse strand, counting down.
TGGATCACGTAAACAATAACAGGCTTACTCTGGAACGTTTTGTAGATCTTACTGCCTATGGTCCAGCCCGAATTCACCAAATAGCTGGAAAAGGAAGGATTGCTGCAGGTTACGATGCCGATTTTACAATCGTCGATCTTAAAGCCGAATACGTTATTACAAATGACCAGCAAAAATCACTAAGCGGCTGGACACCTTATGACGGAAAAAAAGTCAAAGGGTGGCCAATAGGAACTGTTATACGCGGCCATATCGTAATGCGGGATAATGATTTACTCGCCAGCCCATCAGGAAAACCCGTTAGATTCAGGGAAACCCTTTGATTATTTTGACCTGCAAGACCAGTTGCATACTTTCGATTTATAGCGCCCGATCCCCGTTCATGCTATGATTTAAGGTAACAAGGAGTTTTGTCATGGTGGCCAAAAGTGACGGATCAGGGAAGAATAAAAATTCCTCGAGCCTTAATGAAGAAGACTATTTTGCAAAGCTTAATGAAACGGTCTTGAAAAAAATAAAAACCAACAAACCCGAAGAAAAGGGCGATACAAGGGCCTAGCTTTGTTATAAAATGCTTGCATGAAAGATATTCCTGTCCAGGAGGAAGGGACTTCCTTTGCCCCCAAATTCAATGAAAACGGGCTAATCCCGGTAATCACAACTGATGTGACTACCGGAGAGGTTCTTATGCTTGCATGGATGAACAGGCAGGCATTTGATATGACCCTTGATACAGGCAAAGTCCATTACTGGAGCAGATCCAGAAACTGCCTGTGGCAAAAAGGCGAAGCCAGCGGCAATTTTCAGATAGTCAGGGATATCCGGGTTGATTGCGACCAGGATACCTTGTGGATTATAGTGGAACAGCAAGGTGGCTGCGCTTGTCACACCGGACGCAAAAGCTGCTTCTACAGACGGCTTTCAGGAAAAGATAGCAATCTGATATTTTTAGAAGATTAGCTATAACAAATATAAGCAAATATTAATCAATTTTAGATAAAATTTTCAAAGGTGGGAGTTTTAATAAACAGGGGCATCTTTGCAATTAAAATAATTGCGGACTTTCTCCAGCCTCCTTAATATACAAAGGTTGCCTTATGGGATCTCATTCAAGACAGGGAAATCCAAACTGGTCTATCAGCGTGCCTTCTAAATCCAGTAACATAAAAGCGCTTCTGGGCTTTTCCGCTTCTCCTGCACAGATCTGGAAAAGCAAAATCAGCTGGCGTATTACTTTTGCAGTGTTCTTGACTATTATGCTTGTGCAAACAGGCATACTGCTTGTAACAATGCGGGATTATGAGAATGCGAGACTTGATGAGCTGGTAATAACCGGCCGCTCGGCGATTGTACCTTTGATCGATACCCGGATAGCCGACCTGCTTGCCCCTCCAATTACCGAAGAAGATGCCGGTCGTCTATTGACGACTACTCCGGTCAAGGGCATGGCCATCTATTCAGCGGATCTCAACCTTATTCGCACCTATGGCGAACCGACAACCCTGGTACTGCTTAACCGCGACAGTCTCAACCAGACATATCGTAGCGCTGACGGCAAATCTTATGAAACAATCTTCAGGCCCAATGACCTGCGTCGCCCTTATATTATAGTCACCCGCCTTAACTCTTCGGAAGTTCCCGGGCAAGTCTATGCTTATGTTGAGCAAACCATTCTAATCATGCTGTTGATGTCAGCATTTGTTACCAGTGTTCTCATGCTGGCTCTCGGCCACTGGCTTCTGGAACCAATGCTCTTTATGAGAGGTAATTTGATTGCCGCTTCGGAAGATCCCGAGAATCCCAACATTCCAGATTCTCCATTCGATTCATCAGATGAAATTGGCGGCGCCATTATTATCGCACAGCGTCTGATCAGACAAAATGCAGATAACATCCGCCGCATCAAGAGCGCCGCTGAAGACCAGATTCATAAACTCGCTTATTACGATACCTTGACAGGCCTTCCGAACAGGACGCTATTCCTCCAGAAACTTTCGGAACATACGCGTTTGAACGAAGATCAAACGAGTGGACATTTTGCAGTAGCGACGATAGACCTCGATCATTTCAAGGACATCAATGACTCAATGGGACACAATGTCGGAGATGCCATATTACGAGCAGTAGGCAAACGTCTTCGCTCTGCCCTTCCGGCCAGTACCGTTGTCGCCCGCTCCGGAGAGGATGAATTCGCCATCATGATGCCGCTAAACTCGGATATCACAAGCGCACGGGATGTCGGCGAGAGAATATTAGGCATTATCAGGATGGATCCTTTCAAAGTATTTAATGAAAACTTCCAGGTAAGAGCTTCAATTGGGGTCTCCACTTATCCTGATGATGCAATAGACCCGGATCAGGTTCTTAAAAACGCGGATATTGCGCTTAACAGGGCAAAGGAAGAAGGCCGCGACACCTTGAAAGAATACTCGGAGGACTTTGATATCGCAGTACAGCAACGCTTCCAGATGTTGCGCGATCTGCGGGATGCTCTCGAACAAGGCCAACTGAATCTTTTTTATCAGCCGCAACTTGATCTTCGTACCGGCGAATTGATCGGCGCCGAAGCTTTGCTGCGCTGGTGGAAGCCCGATAACAGTAAAGAAGGCGGTTATTTTATCCCTCCGGTAGAATTTATTCCAATTGCCGAACAGTCAGGGCTTATTGTCCCTATCGGAGAATGGGTGCTACGTGAAGCGTGCAGATCAGCCGCATCCTGGGTAAAAGAAAAGGGAAATAACATCAGAGTGGCCGTCAACGTTTCCGGAGCCCAGTTCCACCAAAGTGACCTTTGCTCGCTGGTCTCGGAAATTCTGGAAGACACCAATCTGCCTCCTCACTGTCTGGAACTTGAAGTTACTGAAAGCGTGTTCATGGATGATATGCAGCATACGATTCAGGTACTTCAGTGTTTGCACGGTCAGGGCGTCGAGCTGGCCATTGATGATTTTGGTACCGGTTATTCATCATTGTCCTACTTAAGACAATTCCCGATTGATCGCCTCAAGATTGACCAGTCATTTATACGAAACGCCCTTAACAACGCCGATGATGCAGCCATTACAAAGACTATTGTCGCTCTCGGCCATTCGTTGAACCTCAAGATTATTGCGGAAGGCGTGGAAACCCGCGATCACGAAGAATTTCTGCGCGTTGAAGGGTGTGACGAGGTTCAGGGGTTCCGCTACTCAAAGCCCGTACCGGAAGATATATTCATTGCATTTATCAAGAATTATGACGGTGATCTTTCCAGTTTCGATTAATGCCGAAAGCCAAGATATTCATCTAGCAGATCGCCCTCTTCCATTCCTTCAAGCACAAAATCTGCTTCTTTTTGCAGTGCCTTATCAAGCTTGAGCAGATACTCTTCCCTTGGAATCTCATAGCATCCAAACTGTTCCAGATGAGGATTAACCCACTGCGTATCCAGCAACTCGTATCCGCCTTTCCAAAGTCTGGCAGCCAAATGCGCCAGGGCTATTTTACTGGCATCGCTTGAACGGGAAAACATGCTTTCACCAAAAAATGCCGCTCCTATTGACAGGCCATAAAGCCCTCCGACAAGCTTATCTTCTACCCGGCACTCTACGGAATGGGCATATCCCAAATCATGCAGCTTCATAAAAAGCTCAATTATCGGTGGGCTGATCCAGGTATCTGGCCGATCCGGCTTTTTTTCAGCGCATGCCCGGATAACTGCGTCAAAATCATTGTCGACTACAATATCAATAGAATGGCGTTTCAGGGCTTTCGATAAGCTGCGTGAAATATGCAATTCTGCAATAGGAAGCAGCCCTCGTCTTTCCGGGCTCACCAGCAAAACGTTCTTTGCGTCACCACTTTCTGCCATTGGAAAGTAGCCGCGCCTGTAAGCCTCGATAATAGTTTCGGGTGTTAAGATAAAGCTCATAAATTTTTGAACTAATCCTGTCAGACTACAGGAGAAGTCTACCCGGCTGATGTTTCTTCAACCTGCTTGCCCATATGGTCCAGCAAAACCTGAAAATTGCCACCGCCACGCTGGATTACCGACGAGAAGTCCGAGCGTTGGGTGATTGCCATACTCACTCCCTCCACGATTACATCTACTACCTGGTAACGCCCGTCTTTATAACGAACTCTCCAGTCCACACGAACTTCCGGATTGCCTTTAGGCATAATATACGATGTTACCAGTACATCCTTTTTTCCCTCAGAACGGAAAGATCTGACATCGAATTTTTCGCCTTTGTAATCTCCAAGCCGCTTGGCATAGACATTAACGATCATCTTACTGAACAGGTTTTGATAAATCTCACGCTGCTTTGGATAAGCCTTCCTCCAGTTGCTCCCAGCGACAAAACGACCAATTGTCTCCATATCAAAGCTGTCTTCCAGGAGCTTTCTAAATTCCTCTTTACGCTGATCAAAAGTCAGCGAAGCATCACTAAGGAAGCCTATAGCGCGATCTCCCATATTGGCTACAAAATTTCGCGCCCCGGAAGCCTCCTCGTTTTTCAGCTGGACCGAGACTATATTTTGCATGGAAATGCCGTAACCAAAAAATGCATCTGAAGGCATAGCATTAGAGGAATTCGCCGATATACACATGGCCACGGCCAGAGCTAAAATTCCCGTTTTTCCAAATTTACCCGTACCTGATAACTGCATGTGTTTCCCTTTATACTGGAGATAGACTTAATTTCGGTCTGTGTTAATCCTGATCAAGCACTAGCTGTTAATAATCTTCTTCATCATAATCGGGAATTGCAGGAATTGCCGAAGTGTCTTCTGCATTATCCCTGATGAGCGCCTGACGATGCTGATAATGGGCACTGCGGAAAGCCGCATAGTAATCGAGAGAATTCTCCCTTAAATCATCCAGCGCTTTAAGAAGTTCGGCCCTCTTGTCGATGCCGGTTAATGCGATGCGCCCATAATACCATTCTTCCTGTTCGGTGTTAAAAAGATACAAACGAAGCGGATCGGCATATGAATCGAGCGCCATGCCGGCGTGATCGCGGATAGAGTTGGGACCTACAACAGGCAGCACCAGATAAGGGCCATTGCCAACGCCCCATACAGCCAGTGTCTGGCCGAAATCTTCATGCTCATATTGAAGATCTGCGCTTTCGGCTATATCGATAAGGCCGCCTATCCCAAGAGTAGTATTAACCAGTACCCTGATCGTATCTCCTGCAAATCCTTCGACATCGCCTTGCAATAGCTGGTTGGCCATATTGACTGGACTGCGCAGGTTTCGGAGAAAGTTACGTATCCCAGTTCTGGCAAATTGAGGGACTACCGTCTTGTAACCTTTCGCTACAGGTCTTGCTACTGCCTGATCCAAAGCATCATTGAAGCTAAACACAGCCCGGTTCATC
>CAZJRT010000011.1:0-8131 GCA_964548445.1 uncultured Pseudobdellovibrionaceae bacterium | reverse complement strand
CGTTGAGCAAGCTACCAGACCAATACAAGCAACTGTTAAAATTGTACTATGTAAAAAGCGCTTAAAACAGCAGTGATTACTTGAACGGTTGTTGTTTTCCATAGCCCAAAAACTCCTTTTTCAGGTACTTTTCTACCCGTTCTTAAGTAGAACAGCTAGTCATTACTACTTAGTTAAAACCGGCATGAAAAAATACTTTTTACAACTATGCCTGTCGCTTTTTCGCACGGTCAACCGTTTTTGGGAATGGTTAAGGATTTATATGCGGCTAATATGACTTATAACCGCATATACCTGATTGAAGTATAAGTTGATCTTCTTATAGCTGAAGCTGCGGGACTTCCCTGATGCACCGAACATGTGCCTTATAAGATCTTGAGCGCCACTCGGTCTCGCCATTTGCCGGGGTGCATATCTGAACAAACTCCCGATCATTGGGGAACGACCGGTTTCCCCAGTACTTGCCTCCGGCAAAAGCTCCCTTGAGACTATGGGCCTCCTTTTGAGAATCCAGATCAAGTCCGGCTATGTCATTATGATGCGCCTCAACGATATTCACATTTATATCCCTGGCATCCTCTTTCGTCCAAAGGCGAGCGCCGATAAATCACATGTGATGCTGCCATCGCTTGATTTTTTAAGCACTACTCCGCTGAAGCCTTCGCTCAGATTCCTGCCGGGCTTTTCTGCTGGCATATAATTCTCCCTGTTTGTTTGACCCAGGTTAATAGCGGAAATCCGGTATTATGTCAACCGTCTTCAACGTTCATCATAATGCTCAGCCCCATAAGCATGGAAATAATCGGCGCTGACCATGCAGCCATTATAATAGGGATCTGACCCGAAGCACCCAGCGCCTGCAAATAGCTGGACATAAAGAAAACGAAGAAGCCTAAAACAATTCCCAAAGCCACCATGGGCAAGCTTCCCCTCAGCCTTGGAGGCCTTAATGATACACTCGCAGCCAGCAGCACCATAGCAGCAAAAAACAGGGGCTGTGCCAAAAGCGAATAAAAATGAATACGCAGACGCGAAGCATCAAACCCTGTCGTTTCCAGTACCTTGATAGATTCGGGAAGCCTCCAGAAGGACATTGACTGAGGAGATGAAAAGCTTTCTTCAATCTCCCGACGAGTGAGCGGTGTGGCCAAAGTATAATGCCCCATCATCTCTGTTTCCTGCCGCTTGCGAGTAAGATACACGTCATTAAACACCCACTGTCCCTCGTCAAGCGTAGCTCCAGTTGCGTCTATCCTGCTCAAGAAATCATTTTCTTCAGTAAAAAACAGGGCCTCAACATCCGAAAGCCGCCATTCAGGCAGCTTGATACCACGCGAATGCATAATAACGTAGCCCTCTTCAGTCGCTTGCCTGAGCCACAGCCCCTCCCTGAAGAATGTAACCAGATTTTGCTGGCTATTGAGATAATCCGACTCCATTTGTTCGAATTTCGACAGGAACACAGAACCGAGCGGATTAATTACTGTTGTCAGGAAAATTCCAGTAATGAAAGCAATTGCCAAAAGAGGCGTTAGAAATTGCCATACAGATAACCCGGCAGCCCTGACGACTATGAGTTCATAACTCCTGTTGAGCTGCCAGAATGTATACATTGCCGAAAAAAGCACAGCGAAGGGAAAAACAATCTGGCCTACTTCGGGTAACTTGAACAGGCCCATCTGCAATATGATGGGAAGCTCAATATCCGGCCTTTTGCTAGCCCTGCGAATTAGCTCAACAGTATCGAACAGGTAAATGACTGCCAGCAGAGCGAGCAGAAATATAACAAGATTAAGGAGAAAGCGGTTTCCCAGATAACGGCTCAATGTTTGAGGAATTCTCATTACACCACCTCGGCCTGATATAGATATTGCCGACGTAATCCCTCACTGTTCCGTCCCAGGAAATAAAATCCGGCGATTATAGGTACCAGCACCAGAATATACATGGCAGGCAAACCCCACAGTGTTTGACGAGCCAGATTGTAAGACGCCAGGAAAAGACCTTGCATTACTATGACAGCAGAAGCCCCGGCGAGAATTCTCCTGCCCTGACCTCTGCGGTCCATTGGCCCTATGAGAAGCGATGCCAAAGCAATTAAAGCATAGGCAGGAGCCAACAGTGGTGAAACTACTCGCTTGTTAGCCTCGACAATAAATTCTTTTAAGCTCTCCTGATCTCTTTCATTTTCAAGATCAGGAGTTAGTAATTCATACAAGGTTCGCTCATCCGGTTCTTTCCAGCGTTGCCTTACCGTTCCACTTTCTGGAAGATCAATAGTATAGCGATCAAAATCCAATCGGTTTATTGCACGCTTCTGCTCCTCGAATTCCTGGCGCGATCCTTCAAAGACCAGCACCTGCTGACTGCCATCGTCCGTTCTTACAATCATACCCCGTTTAGCGATAATAGTTACGGGATTGCGATTTTCTACCCGGCTATCGTGGATCATTACTCCCTGCAGATCTCCCTCAGATGTGCGGTCGCGCACATAAACTGTCAGATCGTCGCCTATAGTATTAAAGACGCCTTCCCGAAAAATCAGAGATGAATACTGAGCCTTGATCTGCTGTCGCATTTCCTGCATATGCCGCAGTGATACCGGAGCCAGCCATGCGGTCACCCACCAGAGGAAAACAGCCATCATCAGTGACAGCATTAAAGCTGGTCGCGCCATCCTCATTGCTGACATTCCGGCTGAGCGCATGACCACTACCTCGCTATCCATGATCATCCGGTTGTATATAAAAAAGATCGCAATCATTAGTGCCAGAGGCAGAATAATTTCAAAAAACCGGGGCAAGGCAAGTGAAGTTAGAATCCAGAATGACAGGCTTGAAGCTCCGGATTCCATGACTAGTTCCAGAAACCGCAACGACTGGGACAGAAAGACCACGCCGGCAAGCGAAAGCGTAATGAAAAGTAACGCCAGCAAAAGGTTCCTGATTATATAGCGATCAAGTATTTTCATTCTTGTTCAATTAACTCTTGCTGGTTTCCTTTCCCGGAAACCAATATATTACTGTTAATAGTGGCAAACGCCTCACCATAACAACAAAAATAAAAGGTTTCCATGATCAGTAACTTTTCTTTCCTGCAAGAAGCAAGCACCGGATCCGATACTCTGGTACTTCCGGTCTATGAAGAAAAAGACACCAGCAGCCTTGATAAAGCAATTAATGATAAATATGGCGCGATTATCAACCGTGCGATGGAAAGTGCAAAATTTTCCGGTAAACATGGCCAGATTTGCGCCATTCAGCTGTATGAAGAAAACGGCTACGCCCGTCTGGTTCTTCTCGGTTTCGGCAAAAAAGAAACGCTCGATTTTCTGGACAGCGAAAATGCGGGAGGAAAACTGTTTTCTGCTTTAAAATCTTCCGGAGCCGAACATCTAGCCTTTCTGGCAGCGAAGGGAACGGTAAATGAAAATCTTACGGGGGCACAGATGGCTGCCCATTTCTGTCTTGGCTTGCGCCTGCGCTCTTACAAGTTCAACAAATACAAAACCAGCAAGCCGGGTGACGCCAATCCGGACATTAAACAAGTTGATGTTATTACCAAGGCAGACAAAGAAACTGAAAAAATATTTAACAGACTTTATATCGTTTCCGAAGGTATGGAGTTTGCCAGAAACCTTACCAGCGAGCCTGCCAATATTATAAATCCCCAGAGTTTCGCTGATCAGCTAAAAAAAGAGCTGAAACCACTAGGTATAGACATAGAAATCCTGGATGAAAAAAAGCTGGAAAAGCTTGGGATGGGAGCTGTACTCGCCGTCGGCCAAGGCTCAAACATTCCACCTCGCGTGGTGGTTATGCGCTGGAATGACGGTAATAAAAAAACCAAACCACCCATCGCCTTGGTCGGCAAAGGCATTACGTTTGATACTGGCGGCATTTCCATTAAACCATCAAAGGAGATGGATTTGATGAAAATGGATATGGGAGGTGCTGCCGCCGTTGCAGGGACGATGAAAGCGCTGGCAATGCGCAAATCCAAAGCCCACGTAGTAGGTATTGTTGGACTTGCTGAAAACATGCCGGGCAGCAAAGCGTACAGACCTTCAGATGTAATACATACGCTTTCCGGTAAAACTATAGAAGTGATCAATACCGACGCAGAAGGACGCATGGTTCTGGCTGATTGTCTCACATACGCCCAGCAAACGTACAAGCCGGAAACCATAATAGACCTCGCTACTCTTACTGGATCAATGATGGTAGCTTTGGGCTTTGATTATTGCGGAAGTTTTGTAAATGACGATGGGCTTTGGTTGCGTCTGGAAGAGGCCAGCAAAGCCACAGGAGAAAAATTATGGCGCATGCCCCTGGATGAACTCTGGCGCAAGGATGTTGAAAGCACTATTGCCGACATCAGAAATCTGGGAAATTCCGGGGCTTACGCAGGAGCCTGCACCGCTGCCGGTTTCCTCGAACATTTTATCGAGGAAGGAACAAAATGGGCGCATCTGGACATTGCAGGAACAGCATGGATCAGAGCAGACCGCCCAACGACGCCCAAAGGAGGAAGCGGCTTTGGCGTACGCGTACTAGACCGGTTTATCGCCGATCGTTACGAGTAAACAGATGACAGAAATACGTTTTTACCATTTAACCCGTAAATCTTTGGAAGCGGCCCTTCCCGAATTGCTTTCCAAAGCTTACGGACGTGGAAGCAGAACTGTTGTACGCACTTCCTCCACGCAGCAAACTGAACAGATCAACGACCTGCTATGGAAGTATCATCCGAACTCTTTCCTGCCACATGGCAGCAGGTCGGATGGCAATGCCGAAATGCAGCCCGTCTGGATTACCGAGGAAGAAGATAACCCAAACAATGCTGAAATGCTTTTTATTATCGGCACCGCCAGCGACATAAATATTGATTCCTATAATCTGGTTTGCTTTCTGTTTGACGGCCACGACGAAGAAGCGGTGGCAGCTTCAAGAAGACGATGGATAACATATAAAGAATCCGGACACGACCTGGCATACTGGCAGCAAACAGATAAAGGCTGGGAGAAAAAATAATTCCATTACCGGTTTTTGTTGATTTTACGAAACACCTGCAATACTAATGCCTCATTCAAATTAATACGGAAAAGAGGGAGCTATGGTTCAACCATTACACCAATGGCCTATCGTTGATAAAAAATACGATGACAAAGCCAAAATTCTTACCACCAAATTGATGGAAGATTTCAAGAGAAGCGGCTCTAAAGTTACTGAAGAAGAAGTTCTGTCAGCTGTTCGTCATGTAATAAAAGAAGGTGCCTTGCCTATAGAATCCGTAGAAGGAATCTGCCTTGGCCATTGGGCTCTTCACCCTTAATCAGAAATAGCAGCGGATTTATTATCCGGCGCTTCCGAAAGATCCTGAATTTCCGTTGCTATTTGTTCTTCACTTGGTAAAGCAATTGGGTGCTCTGAAAGCGTACGCATCCAGGCGATTATATCAGCCCGGTCTTGCGCCTTACGGACGCCGATATAGGCCATGCTGCCCTCAGGCACCAGATACTTGGGGTTCCAGAGATACTTGTTTAGGCCGCTATAAGTCCACTCACCGCCCAATTGCTCAAGATTTTCGGAATATTCAAACTCTTCCACAGAAGCTTTTGGACTGCCAACAATATCCCATAAATTAGGCCCCTCAAGAAAAGAGACTTTGCCCTTTTCAAATGTGTGACAAGTCTCGCAGGCTTTCGCCAGACGCCGCCCGCGTTCAACATTAGCCTCAGCTATCAAATGCAGGACAGGTTGCGGATGTTGCGGAATTGGCTCGCGAGGAGTATATACCAGATGAGCGATACCGCCGGACACGCCAGCGATCACGAAAGCCAGTAAAAATGCGAGCAACAACTTCATATCACTAAATGTTTGCCAAAGTTTATCGACAAAAGATAGCCTTCTTGAAAAGGATTGCTCCCAAGTTAAAGAGAAAGATTAAAAATAATGCCAGGTAAAATAGCTTTTCAAGGCGCTCACGGTGCTTATTCCGACCTTTCATGCCGCACGGTGTACCCGGATATGGAGACTATGCCCTGTAATTCTTTTGAGGATGCCTTCCGGGCTGTCAGCGACGGAGAAACCGATCTGGCCATGATCCCCGTAGACAACACGCTGGCTGGACGGGTAGCCGACGTGCACCACCTACTGCCCAACAGCAACCTTTTTATCATTGGTGAGCACTTCCAGCCAATCCGTCATACGCTTCTTGGCGTCAAGGGAGCGAAGTTAGAAGAACTGGAATATGTGCACAGCCATATTCATGCCCTGCCGCAATGCCGAAAGCTGATCAAGCGAATGGGGCTAAAAGCTCGTGTACATGCTGACACCGCCGGAGCCGCTCAGGAGATATGCGCAAAGGGAGACAAAACACACGCTGCCATAGCCTCTTCACTCGCAGCAGAGATTTATGATCTGGATATTCTTGAAAATGATGTACAGGATGCTGATCACAACACCACCCGTTTTCTGATCTTGTCGAAAGAAAGACTAATTCCTCTTGAGATGGAACATGTGATTACTTCTATGGTATTCAGGGTACGCAATATACCGGCAGCTCTTTACAAGGCGCTGGGCGGCTTCGCCACTAACAGCATAAACCTGACCAAACTGGAATCTTATGTAGATGAAAAATTTCAGGCAGCCCAGTTTTTTGTGGATCTGGAAGGCCATCCCGATAGCCGCTCTCTACAGCTCGCTTTGGAAGAGCTGGCGTTTTTTGCCAAGGAAGTAAAAATGCTGGGCAGTTATCCAGCTCATCCTTTCCGCAGAGCAGAATAAATTTGCACTTCAAGTGTTAAGATTGTTTATTTATGTTGTTACCAATTAATAACGAGCAAGCAGGAGCAATTTTTCTATGTCGACTACCTATGCCGAACTAGCTGCGAGACTGCTGCGGGACGCCGCCGTGTTTTTCCGCACCGTAGGAACCCAAAACCCGGCTCTCCAAACCCAGATGACAGAAAACGCTGAAGTATTCGAGCAGGTAGCCTCTCTCGTTGAAGCAAACCCGGCAGGCACCCTTGATGACAATGCCGGTGGCTAAGTTCATTTCTGGTATGAAAAATCAAAAGTTAGCAACGCCCGCATCGTAATTGATACGTGATTGGTCCTGGGCACGCTGCTGATTATATTCTTTTGCTGCATCCTGACGCTGCTGCTCGTAATTATTACGGCGCAGGTCCAGTTCTCTGCGGTTTTCCTGATAGGTCTGGTAATAATCAAGACGTTGGCCCGGTATATCCGGGTAATCAACAAGAGTATCCTGAAAATCTTCGAAGTATTTGTTCTGAGCCTGAACAGGCGATCCCGTACCGACCAGAACCGTAAAGAGTGTCAGAAAAATAATTTTTTTCATTTGCAAACTCACCGTGAATATACCGTCTTTGATTCTAGCAGAAACTTGCCACAACAGCGAGCGTAAATAGATCAGCAAGGCATGGGAGCTAGCGCTCTAATATTGTACGTATTGCCATAGACCGGAAGCGAAGCCAGGCCACGATTTGAATTGCCGGCATGTAGACCAAAGCTTTCCCTTAAAGCCGCACCACTGGCCACCAGCTCTTTCGGGCTTACGAGAGAATAAGCGCTGCCTGTACCGATACTGCGTAACCCCTCCCGCAACAGCACCAATGCTTCCTGCTGAGAAGAGAGCCCAAAACGCCTATCGGAAAGTGCGTCTTCTACCTCCCTGAATGCCAATCGCGGATAGCCTGTATTAACCAGATCCATAATTCTACTCATGAAGCGGTTGAAAACCAACCTGCTGCTTAGAGGTTGAAGCGCCATGGTCTGCGGCTGTCCTCCGACCTGGGTGTCCGTTTCCTGATTGTCTTCAGCTGTGGTTACGGACTCTGGCTGCCCTTTGGTTATTTCCCTGGCACATTCTGCAAAATGCCTTGCAGTTAACATACTCATACTCTAATCGCCTCTATTTGCCGTTATCATTAACGTTCTATTTTTTTTGTTATGAACGACTCTTAGCACCAAGCGATCAAAGAAGAAAAACTTTATGTTAATATACTTGTCGATTCAATGGTTTATGACCAATAATTCTATCGGCAAGGAAAGGAGGAAGCCATCGTTTTAGTGGCCGCAAGGCTGGCAGGATAATCCAGATTGGC
>CAZJRT010000010.1:0-18365 GCA_964548445.1 uncultured Pseudobdellovibrionaceae bacterium | reverse complement strand
CTGAAAGATGCTGTTGTAAGATTTCTCAATGAGGTGAGGGCCGCTTGAGAAAGAACCCCGAGTAAACTCCTCGAACTAACTAACCCTGATTAAAACTTAAAGCGCGCGCGTTCCCACCCCCACATCACGCGCGCTTTTTTTTATAACAGAAGTGGGCATGTTGAGTTTGCCGGCAGAATCGAGATGATTTATGTTATAGATCAATAAAGGAGTATCTCATGCTTGCTGATGAACTGCTGGCCGATTATTTACCTGTCATTATTTTTATTGCTGTCGCTTTTGCGTTGGCTGTTTTTCTCATTGCCCTTGCTTTTATTGTGAGCAAAAAAAACCCGTATAAGGACAAACTTTCTGCATATGAATGCGGTTTCCCAGCTTTTGCAGAGGCTCGAAGCAAATTCGATGTCCGTTTTTATCTGATAGCCATCCTATTTATTATCTTTGATATAGAGGTGGCATTCTTGTTTCCATGGGCCATATCGCTTGGCTCAATAGGCATGTTTGGCTTCTGGTCAATGTTTGTATTTCTATCGGTGTTGGCTGTAGGTTTTGTATATGAATGGAAAAAGGGAGCGTTGGACTGGGAATGACAAAGGATAGGAAAGTCATAATTGCTCCTGAAGACTCGCCGGTTACTTCAGTGACCCCAATCGCTCCTGAAAAACAGGAAGGAGTCCCCATTGCCATGTCAAAACAATTAGGAGGAAAAGGCTATATTCTGGCTTCATCCGATGCCTTGTTTGATTGGGCCAGAACCGGTTCAATGTTGCCACTTACTTTCGGACTTGCTTGCTGTGCTGTTGAGATGATCCACTCATATATGAGCCGTTATGATCTTGATCGGTTTGGCATGATTCCCTGACCAAGTCCACGCCAGTCAGATGTTATGATTGTTGCGGGTACGCTCTGTAATAAAATGGCTCCTGCACTGCGCCGCATTTATGATCAGATGCCTGAGCCTCGCTGGGTGATTTCAATGGGGTCATGTGCCAATGGTGGCGGATATTATCATTATTCTTATTCTGTTGTTCGAGGCTGTGATCGTATTGTGCCTGTTGATATTTACGTCCCGGGTTGTCCGCCAACTGCAGAAGCGCTTGTGTATGGACTTTTGCAGCTCCAGAAGAAAATCCAACGCGAAAACACACGTATAGCAAGGTAGAGAAAGCTTTATTAATGTCTCTTGATCTTCAAAAAGACCTTGCCGAGTACGTGGAAGAAAACCTTGAACACGCCATTACTGGCTACCAGATAGTCAGGGGTGAGCTTATGTTTTTCGGCAAGAGAGAGGAAATCTTCAGCATTCTCCAGTTTTTGCGAGATGATAGAGAATGTCGCTTTAGAATGCTCGTGGATATTACTGCCGCGGACTATCCGGAACGAGGCAAGGAAAGATTTGAGATAGTTTATAATCTTCTTTCTCTGGGAAATAATCAGCGGGTTTTAATAAAAATTCCGGCGGTCGAGGATACGCCTGTTTACACAGCTTCCGTATATTTCAGCTCTGCAACCTGGTACGAGCGTGAAATATGGGATATGTACGGAATCATGTTTGAGGATAACCTTGATTTGCGGCGAATACTTACGGATTACGGTTTTGATGGACACCCTCAGCGCAAGGATTTTCCGTTAACCGGATATGTCGAGATGCGTTACGATCTGGAACAGCAAAGAGTAGTGTATGAGCCAGTCCAGCTTGCACAGGACTTTAGAGACTTCGATTTCCTTAGTCCCTGGGAGGGCATGACAAATGTCCAGCTTGCTGGCGATCAAAAAAATACGAAACCTGCGTACGGCTGGCGTCCTCCCGAAGAAGGAGGCGATGAATGAAAAGTCTGAATGAAGGAATGGCTGATCTCCAGGATGAAACTGAGGAGGCGCCTGAAGCTATCCGGGAAAGATATATCAAACCTTACAGTATGAACTTTGGTCCTCAGCATCCGGCAGCTCATGGAGTATTGCGACTGGTTCTTGAGATGGATGGCGAGGTAGTAGAAAGGGCTGATCCACATATAGGCCTGCTTCATCGCGGCACAGAGAAGCTTATAGAGCATAAAACCTATCTTCAGGCTATTCCTTATTTTGATCGTCTGGATTATGTAAGCCCTTTATGTCAGGAGCATGCGTTTGTACTTGCTATAGAAAAGCTGCTGGGCGTTACTGTCCCTGAGCGCGGACAGTATATACGTGTACTATTTGCTGAAATTACGCGGATATTAAATCATCTGTTAGGCATTACCACTTTTGCTTTGGATGTCGGTGCCATAACTCCTTCTCTTTGGGCCTTTGAGGAGAGAGAGAAGGGCATGGAGTTTTATGAACGTGTCAGTGGCGCTAGAATGCATGCTAATTACTATCGTCCTGGAGGGGTCCATCAGGATATGCCCGCAGGGCTTGCTGAAGATATCTATGTATGGGCAGACAAGTCTGTTCCTAAATTGCTGGATGATCTGGAAGAACTCCTTACTGAAAACCGGATCTTCAAACAGAGAACGGTCAATATAGGCGTTGTTACAGCTGCAGAGGCGCAGGACTGGGCATTTACCGGGCCAATGTTAAGAGGGTCAGGGATTCCCTGGGATCTACGTAAAGCTCAGCCTTATGACGTATATGAGAAAATGCATTTCGATATTCCAGTTGGCAAAACCGGTGATTGCTATGCCCGGTACCTCGTGCGCATGGAGGAAATGCGTCAGTCATTAAAAATAATAAAGCAATGCATTAAAGAAATGCCTCAGGGCCCGGTTATTGCGGATGACTTTAAGATCGTACCTCCTCCAAGAGCGGAAATGAAACGTTCCATGGAAGCTACAATTCATCACTTCAAACTTTACTCAGAGGGGTTCCATGTTCCGGCAGGTGAAACGTATACCGCTGTGGAGGCACCCAAAGGTGAATTTGGTGTGTGGTTGGTTGCTGATGGAACTAACCGGCCATACAGATGCCGTATCAGAGCTCCGGGATTTGCCCATTTGCAAGGACTTGATTTTATGTCGAAAGGACATCTTCTTGCCGATACGGTAGCGATAATCGGGTCTATGGATATTGTCTTCGGGGAGATTGACAGATGACAAAATCATTCTCCGATCTGGAAACGGATCGTCTATTACTAAAGGAAGTTACAGAAGATCATGTTTCGGACTATGAAAAATATTTCGTCAACTATGAAATAATTAGTCAACTGACTTCGAAGGTGCCCTGGCCCTATCCGAAGGGAGGCGTAGAGGAATGGTTGAAAATAAACGTATTTCCATTTCAGGGTACTGACAAATGGGTGTGGGGTATTTTCCTCAAAGAAAACCCGGAAGAATTGATCGGGGCTATTGATTTAAGGCGGAAGAATAATCCTGATAATCGAGGCTTCTGGTTGGGTAAGGAGTTTTGGGGACGGGGCATTATGACAGAAGCTGTCGCGGCGGTGAACGATTATGCTTTTGATTGTCTTGGTTTTGAGAGGCTGATTTTTAGCAATGCGAAAGGCAATGATCGTTCAAGACGTGTAAAAGAGAAAACCGGAGCACGTTTTTTGCGTACTGAAGCAGCCAAATTTGTTAGTCCCGATCTAACTGAATCAGAAATTTGGGAATTGACTAAGCATGATTGGGAAAAATTCAGAGTGAATAACGCATCATGAAAAAATTGTTTGACAGAAAAGCACCTTATCAACCGGATACATTTAAATTCCGTGACGAAAAAAAGGTGCGAGAGATTATAGGACGTTATCCGAAAGGACGACAAAGAAGCGCCGTAATGCCGCTTCTGGATCTGGTGCAAAAACAGATGGCGGAAGATGGAGCTAAAGCAGACCCGCCTTATGGTGGCTGGCTACCTGCAGCTGCAATTGATGAAGTGGCCCGTATCATTGATGAGCCTTCAATTCATGTACTTGAAGTCGCCACGTTCTATTCGATGTATAATCTTGAGCCTGTTGGGAAATATCTGATCCAGATTTGCACAACTACTCCTTGCTGGCTGCAAGGAGCGGATAGCGTGATGAAAGGGTGTTGTGACCGGCTTGGCATTCAGCCCGGAGAAACTACGCCTGATGGTATGTTCTCTGTTAAGGAAGTAGAATGTCTTGGCGCTTGTGTAAGTTCTCCCGTAGTTCAGATTAATGAAGATTATTATGAAGATGTATCCGGGACCAGTATCATTGGAATCATCGATGCTCTGGCAGAAGGTAAGAGCCCCCGCAAAGGTTCGCAGATGGGCAGGAAATCTACGATGCCAATGACCGGAGCGACTACCTTACTCGAAATAGCCCCTAAATCAGAAAGCTGACATGAAAGCACAGACCGAAAAAAAAACTATGTATCTAACGCTAATATTGTTCTGGGCGTTTATAAGTCTGAGTGTCTGGTTTGTAATAAATATGGTAACGGAATGTTATCTCGATCAACACGTCGTTTCAGACAGAGAGCAGTTGAAAAGCCTTATTTCTGTAACCTTTTTTGTTATAGTTCCAGTTGTTTTCGGACTAGTCATTTTCTGGCGTGGCAAAGGCCATAAAATTCAGGAATAATTATTTTCATGCTACAGGATCAGGATCGTATTTTTACAAATCTTTATGGCTGGCAAGGAAACTCGCTGGATGCTGCCAGATCTCGTGGTGACTGGGGCAGCACTGGCCAGCTTTTGGAAAGAGGCCGGGAAGCCATTATTGAAGATGTAAAGGCATCGGGACTCAGAGGACGAGGCGGGGCCGGTTTTCCTACAGGACTTAAATGGGCTTTCATGCCAAAGGTGCCGGATGATATGCCGCATTATCTATGTGTAAATGCCGATGAAGGCGAGCCTGGGACTTGCAAGGATCGCGATATTCTGCGTAATGAACCCCATAAATTACTGGAAGGCACACTGATTGCAGGTTTTGCGATTGGTGCAAATACAGCCTATATCTATGTTAGAGGTGAATTCGCTCGCGAAATAGACATTTTGCAAAAGGCTATCGATGAGGCATATGAAGCGGGCCTGCTTGGCAAGAACGCTGCTGGTTCAGGTTGGGATTTTGATGTTATTTTGCACCAGGGCGCAGGTGCATATATATGTGGCGAAGAAACTTCCTTGATGAATTCTATTGAAGGGCGTAAAGGCCAGCCGCGTAACAAGCCGCCTTTTCCAGCAGTGACTGGTCTTTATTCATGTCCCACTATTATCAATAATGTCGAGACTTTGGCTGTTTTGCCTGCGATTATAAGACGTGGGGCGAAATGGTTTGCAGCGTTAGGATCTGACGAAAAGAATACTGGAACCAAGATCTTGTGCATTTAGGGTCACGGGAAGCAACAATGCAATGTTGAGGAAGAGCTTGGTATCTCTCTCAGGGAATTAATCGAACGGCATGCGGGAGGTGTGCGCGGAGGTTGGGAAAACCTGAAGGCGGTTATTCCAGGAGGATCCTCTGTGCCGCTCTTGCCCAAGGACTTATGTGATGTCGCCAATATGGACTATGACTCATTATCATCGCTACAAACCGGGCTGGGGACCGGTGGTGTAATTGTTATGGATAAATCTACTGATATTATTAAGGCTATAGCCCGCTTATCGTATTTTTATATGCATGAAAGCTGCGGACAAGGCACGCCCTGTCGCGAGGGAACCGGCTGGATCTGGCGAGTGATGCAACGCATGGTTAATGGCGAAGCGAGAGTAGATGAAATCGACAAGCTTTGGGAAGTCACTAAAGAAATTGAAGGGCATACGATCTGTGCACTTGGTGATGCCGCCGCTTGGCCGGTGCAAGGACTTATCAGGCATTTCAGGGATGAAATGGAATACCGGATTATGGAGTACAGAAAAAATGCTGCGTGAAACCAATATCCCCGGCTTGTTAAGGGTTAACACTAAAGTGGACTGGCCCGAAGAGCCTGAAAACTGTGAATTAGTAAAATACGAAAATAGAGCCGTTCTGGTTGATTCGAAACTTGTATTTCTTGACTGGGAATACACTCCTTACAAGAGCAATGAATCAATACTGCTCAATGACGGCGATCTGGTCAGAGTGTTCAATACAGTTTCAAAGGGTGAGATTCTCTGGAAAGGAGAAATCGACTTTGAATATGAACGCTCCAGGGCAACTAATGAGCATGGTTTTACAAAGCAGGCGATAGAAGGTTTTTGGGTGAATGGCACTCAAAAAGACCTTGATCCGCTGTTGTGGTTCAAAATGTTTGAAAACGGTCTTCCTGCGAGACTGGAAAAAAATGGAAAAGTAATTTTCGGTTCGCTCGAGCCTTTTTCTGAAACAGGAACCGAAGGGATTGTCTGGTCGGTTGATGAATACGGTAAATCTGGATACGATAGCCTTAATATGCTGGAAAAAGGAGATCTTCTGACTGTCTATTCATCTGTTTCAGAAGGAGATCTTGAATGGAAGGGACGAGTGCATTTCAGAAGGAGCTCCGATCCGGTAAAGATCGGTGGAGTTCACCAGACCCGTAATATCCCCGAACATATGAACCCGGACAGATGGCTGCAGATGTGCTTTGATAACCGCCCGGTTCTTGTTACGCCTTGCCCTAAATAACAGGTAGTAACTATGCCCAAGCTGACTATCGATGGAATGGAAATAGAGGTTGAGCCTGGCACGTCGGTGCTTCAGGCGGCGGAACTGCTGGGCATCGAGATTCCCAGATTTTGTTATCATGAAAGATTAAGTGTGCCTGCTAATTGTCGGATGTGTATGGTGGAAATTGAAGGAGGACCTACCAAGCCCCAACCTTCATGTGCATTGCCAGCTACCGAAGGTATGGTAGTCAAGACAGATACGGAGATGGTCAGAAAGGCCCGGCGCGCTGTTATAGAAAAGCTGCTGATTAATCACCCGCTTGATTGTCCAATATGTGATCAGGGAGGTGAATGCGATCTTCAAGATCAGACTGTCGCATATGGTTATGATCGGTCAAGATATTATGAATCCAAACGGGCTGTGCCTGATAAAGATTTTGGGCCGCTCATTAAAACAAGCATGACACGTTGTATACAGTGTACACGCTGTATACGCTTTTGCGATGAGGTCGCAGGGACATCCGATCTTGGTTATGTCGGGCGTGGCGAGGATGCAGAAATTGATACATATGGTGGAGATTATGTGACTACAGAACTTTCCGGCAATCTGATCGATATTTGTCCAGTTGGTGCGCTGACTTCCAAGCCTTATGCATTCCGGGCAAGGCCCTGGGAGTTGACTAAAACGGAATCGATCGATGTTCATGATGCTCTGGGAAGCAATATTCGGATTGATGCTCGCGGTAATGAAGTTATGCGCATTCTTCCCCGGCTTCATGAAGAGATAAATGAGGAATGGATCGATGATCGTACCCGTTTTTCCTATGACGGCCTTATGTATCAGCGCCTTGACCGTCCATATATCAGGGACAGGAAATCCGGCAAGCTCACTCAGGCCACCTGGAAAGAAGCTTTTGCGTTCATCGTTGAAAACTTAAAACAAATCGACGGTGGCCATATGGCAGCACTAGCAGGCGATCTGTGCGATGTAGAATCCATGGTGGCGCTAAAGGACCTTATGAACGCGCTAGGCAGCGAAAACATTGATTGTCGTACTGATGGAGCATTATTCGATACAAATGACAGGAGCCATTACCTGTTCAATTCAGGTATTGCAGGAATAGAGCAAGCGGATGCAATTCTGATAATTGGCTCTAACCCTCGAAAAGAAGCTGCGCTCTTAAATGCACGGATTCGCAAAGCATGGGTTAAAGACCGCGTGAAGATAGGCGTTATAGGCGAGGCAGCAAATCTTACTTATCCTTATGAACATTTGGGGACGGGCCCTGAAGATCTTGAAAAATTACTTAGATCTCGTAGTGGTTTTGCGAAAACAATGCAGGAAGCCGAAAGGCCTATGATCATTGTCGGAGGCGGGGCGTTTTGCCGTGCAGATGGTGAGGCGGTGCATGCTCTCATCAACAAAGCAGCAGAAAAGTTCAAAGTAGTAAATGATAACTGGAATGGCGTTAATCTATTGCATCAAGCGGCGTCAAGGGTAGGGGGGATTGATATCGGTTTTCTTCCCGGCTCGACGGGTAAGAGCTTCCGGGGAATTCTGGAGGGCACCAGGAAAGGCGAGATAAGAGCGCTTTATCTGTTAGGTGCAGATGAGTTTGATGCGAGAGCTGAAATTGGCTGGCAGACTTTTGTAATTTATCAGGGGCACCATGGCGATATGGGCGCTAATCGTGCGGATGTGATTTTGCCAGGATCTGCCTATACAGAAAAAGATGGACTTTACGTTAATACTGAAGGCCGTGTCCAGGCTGGATGCAAGGCTGTTTTTCCGCCCGGTGACGCGAAAGAGGACTGGACGATTATCAGGGCATTATCCGAAGATCTTGGCAAAACTCTTCCTTATAACAGTCTGGCCGAGTTACGCAGGCATATCAAAATGGAATGGCCTCATTTTCAGGAAACAGACGTATTGCCACATGCAAAATGGCGTGAAATTGTCAATGATATAGAGGTCTTGGAAGACGATTTTAATGTATCGGTTAAAGATTATTATTTGGCAAATTCTATATGCCGATCCTCTAAAAACATGCAGAAATGTTCACAGGCATTTGTCCACGGTAAGCGGCTTCGGGAGGCTGCCGAATGATGGAGCTGTTTGAGGCATGTTTCTGGCCGTTAGCTGTACTTGTTTTTCAGATTTTGGCTGTATGTAGCGCTTTGCTGGGAGCGGTGGCTTATCTGGTTTATGCAGAACGTAAAATTATGGCAGCGGTCCAACGTCGCCAGGGGCCGGCATTAGTTGGCCCTTTTGGGCTATTGCAGCCAGTTGCTGACGGTTTAAAGCTACTTTCCAAAGAAATTATTATTCCGTCGCAAGCCAATAACATCGTATTTATTCTGGCACCGATAATGTTTTTCTCTCTTGCCCTGTTTGCATGGGCGGTAATACCTGTCAATTATGGGGCAGTACTGGCAGATATAAATGTCGGAATTATCTACCTCTTCGCCGCCTCTTCAATGGGGGTTTACGGCGTCATCATGGCTGGTTGGGCATCTAACTCTCGTTATGCTTTTCTTGGCGGACTTCGCTCTGCTTCACAAATGATTTCCTATGAAGTCGCTATGGGGCTGGTGATTGTCTCGGTGTTGCTTTGCACTGGCTCGTTAAATCTTACCGATATTGTTATGGCAGAACGTTCATGGTGGATGGAGATTTTACTGCTTCCGATGCTGGCTGTATTTTTAATATCCATTCTGGCAGAAACCAACCGTTCCCCGTTTGACCTCCCTGAAGGGGAATCAGAGCTTTCTGGCGGGTTCATGGTGGAGTATTCCGGCATGCCGTTTGCGTTATTTTTCCTGGGCGAATACGCCAATATGATTTTAATGAGCGCAATTACCACGATCCTGTTTCTGGGAGGCTGGCTGCCGCCATTTGGGATAGAAGCTCTGGCGTTTGTGCCCGGTTTTATCTGGTTCTTTTTAAAGGTTGCTTTGATACTGTTTTATTTTATCTGGGTCAGAGCAACTATGCCCCGCTATAGATACGATCAGCTTATGAGGCTTGGCTGGAAAATATTCCTGCCATTTACTTTAGGTTGGGTTGTGCTGATGGCCGGGACTTTGATTGCGTTTGATGCTTTGCCGGGGACTTAAGAGAAAGCGTATGATCTTAAAAAAACTTATAAATATCTTCTTCTTACCAGAACTTATCAAAGGGATGATGCTGACCCTTCGTTACGCCTTGCGCGAGCCAGTTGTCACAATCAATTATCCGCATGAGAAAGGGCCTATTTCCCCACGGTTCAGGGGAGAGCATGCGTTACGGCGTTATCCGAATGGCCGGGAAAGATGCATCGCCTGCAAATTATGTGAAGCTGTTTGCCCTGCACAGGCAATTACAATTGAATCAGAAATGCAAGATAGCGGCTCTCGTAAGATCACCCGTTATGACATTGACATGACAAAGTGTATCTATTGCGGCCTTTGTCAGGAAGCTTGTCCGGTTGATGCAATTGTTGAAGGCCCTAATTTTGAATATGCAAAAGAAACCCGTGAAGAGCTTTATTACAACAAAGAAAAGCTGCTGGAGATCGGCGACCAATGGGAAGCTCAGCTTGCTCGCAATATTATTAAGGATTCTTCCTATCGCTAGAAAATCTTGTCAAACGGGATGATGTAATAAAAGCTCAGGATTTCAGCGCCTGGATTTCTGTCAGATAAGCTGGCGTTTGAGATGTGGCTGTATCCTATAGAAAAGCGACTATTGTCTTCCAGTTCATACTGTAATTCCAATTGTGTGCGAAACTCTATCGTATGTCCGAGATCTTTGCCGCCTCTGTCATGATAAAACCCCGCGCCTATTGAAGGTACCAGATAGAAATGGTCTGTTATCTGCCAGTCGTATAGCAGGCCTCCCGCGCCATAAACAGCTCCGTCTGTAGTGATTTCAAAGCCTGCCCACGGTTTGATATCGAGGATTAACGGTCTGCCGAAACGATATTCGACTCGCAGATCTATAGCTTCCTTATTATCATTTGTGTCGTAATAACCTAACGAAAAGGCCAGAAAGTCAAAAGTGTTTTCACTTCTAGCTTGAGATGGCATTGCCATGGTAAGAACAAAAAGAACTAAACCAGTTATGATGCCAGAAGCGGCTGGGTAATTGATCACAGGCGGATAACCTTTTAGAATTATTATTGAATTATAAGCCGCTGAATATTTTGCTTTGGAAAAAACAAAAAGCAATAAAAAAGTCATTCATACGATCATTAATTGAATTCGTTCATTATATCGAATTTGAGCTCTAATACCTTGCGAAGCATCTCCCGGTACATTAGATGTAAATGGTTATGATTCAAGTGCTTGCATTTTATCTTTTTGCCGGAGTTTTACTGGGTAGCGCGATACTCGTTATATCGGTTCGCAATCCGGTTCACTCTGTGCTTTTTCTTATACTGGCATTCCTGAATGCAGCAGGATTGTTCGTATTGGCAGGAGCGGAGTTTGTAGCGTTTATCCTGGTCATTGTATATGTCGGAGCAGTATCAGTTCTTTTCCTTTTTGTAGTCATGATGCTTGATGTGAATATCAATTATCTTAAAAGGGAATCAATGAAGTTTTCTGCTATAGGGATTGCATTTGCAGGCGTCTTGTTAACGGAGCTTTTTGTTCTTTATAGAATTTGGCCAGAGAAGGAAATCATAGCCAGGGGTATAGCAAATCCTATGCCTGATGAAATTTCGAATACGGAAGCTATAGGACAGATTTTATATACTGATTTTGCATATCCATTTCAGATTGCCGGAATTGTGCTGTTGGTGGCGATGATAGGCGCTATCGTATTGACGCACCGTGTACGTCCGGACGTACGTCGCCAGAAGGTTAGAGATCAATTGTCTGTTCGCAGAGAAGATGTGATCGAAATTAAAAAAGTCACACCTGGAACGGGAGTTTGAGATAATGCTTGCAGAAATCGGGCTTGTTCATTATCTGGCTGTTTCCGCAATCTTGTTCACGCTTGGGCTGTTAGGAATATTCCTCAACAGGAAGAATGTGATCATTATTCTAATGTCAATCGAACTAATGCTGCTTTCTGTAAATATTAATTTTGTTGCCTTCTCGGCCTGGCTGGGCGATTTGACAGGGCAGATTTTCACATTATTCATCATGACTGTAGCCGCGGCTGAGTCAGCAGTTGGCCTTGCGATACTGGTTGTCTTCTTCCGGAATCAAGGTTCAATTTCCGTTGATGATATTACTAATCTGAAGGGGTGAGTTTATGGATTTGCTCGCCATTTTTCCGACTTTGGCAGGCTTTTTAATCACTGGAATGTTTGGCAAACATATCGGTGATAAGGGTTCGCAGTTTGTATGCTGTGTGGCCGTTCTGATTTCGGCAGTCGCATCAGTTGTTATGGCTGGTAATGTCATTTTGATGCATACCCCATGGCTCAGGTTTTTAGGCGAATGGTTTTCATCTGGTGATTTATCAGTAGTTTGGGCGCTTCGTTTCGATCAGCTATCAGTCATAATGATGTGTGTTGTTACGGTTATATCAGCCTGCGTCCATATTTATTCTATTGGATATATGGCTCGCGATCCGTCTCGCACTCGTTTCTTTGCTTACCTGAATTTGTTTACGTTTGCCATGCTGATGCTGGTTACTTCAGATAACCTGCTACAACTTTTCTTTGGATGGGAAGGAGTTGGCCTGACATCGTATTTACTCATTGGGTTTTGGTATCCAAGAAACTCTGCCGGCATTGCAGCTAACAAGGCATTTATTGTTAACCGTATTGGAGATGCAGCCTTCCTGCTGGGTATATTCGCGATTTATCTGGTTTTTGGCAGTGTAGATTTTGATGATATTTTTGATGCTGCGCCGGAGCTTGCAGGATCAGGTCAGCTAAATATGATTGGCTTGCTTCTATTCATTGGTGCTATGGGCAAGTCAGCTCAACTTGGTCTGCATACCTGGTTGCCAGATGCCATGGAGGGGCCTACTCCGGTATCCGCGTTAATTCATGCTGCTACTATGGTTACGGCTGGCGTGTTTCTGATTGCAAGATTTTCTCCGCTTTATGAATATACTCCAGATGTCCGGACTGTTATCTGCGTTACAGGTGCACTCACAGCGTTTATGGGCGCTACTATTGCGTTAACCAAGCTGGATATAAAACAGGTAATTGCCTATTCGACTATCAGCCAGCTTGGATATATGTTTTTTGCGCTGGGCATTTCAGCATATAGCGCGGCGATGTTTCATCTTGTCACCCATGCGTTCTTTAAAGCACTGCTTTTCCTGGGCGCGGGTTCAGTAATTCATGCAATGTCCGGTGAACAGGATATGCGTAAAATGGGTGGTATCTGGAAGATTATTCCTGCTTCTTATGTGATTATGTGGA
The DNA here is from genome assembly GCA_964548445.1 of uncultured Pseudobdellovibrionaceae bacterium. Lineage (GTDB taxonomy): Bacteria > Pseudomonadota > Alphaproteobacteria > Micavibrionales > Micavibrionaceae > RZZS01. The sequence goes on along the minus strand of CAZJRT010000010.1, from coordinate 5,490 downwards.
TTGGCGCTTTAGCCTTGTCGGGTATGCCTTTCTTTGCGGGCTTTTATTCAAAAGATATCATTTTGGAAGCGGCCTGGGCCGATGGTACATGGTTTGGAACGTTTGCTTTCTGGCTCGGAATTATTGCGGCATTTCTGACTGCATTATACAGCTGGCGAATGTTGCTGTTGACATTCCATGGTGAACAGCGGGCTGATGATAAAGTCATGGCTCATATCCACGAATCTCCAAACAGTATGATGATGCCTCTGACTTTTCTTGCCATGGGCGCTATTTTTATCGGCTCTTTCCTTTATGGTGGTTTTGTAGGTGAGACGTCCGGTGAGGTAATTGTGCGTAATGGCCAGGAATATGTAAGCATATGGAATTCAGAGTATTTCTGGGGCGAAAGCATCAAGGTTTTGCCACGGAATGATAGTGTTGCGGCGGCTCATCATTCGCCGTTTTGGATAAAATCTCTTCCGGTACTGGTAGCATTGGCAGGTATTTTTGTTGCCTGTTTCGTTTACTATTGGAAAAAGGGAATAGCTGAGCGGATGGCTTCATTATATCCTGCCCGGCCAATATATTTGTTTTTGTCCAGAAGATGGTACTTTGATGCGATTTACGAGCTCGTTTTCGTGCGTTTGCTCAAATGGCTTGGATCGGTTTTGGCAACAATTGTCGATCCGCGCCTGATCGATCAGTTCGGCCCCGGAGGAGTTGTTTTTCTTTCGCGAAAGATATCAGAAGTTTGTAGTAATTTTCAGACCGGAAACTTGTATCATTATGCCTTTATTATGATTGCCGGGCTTATCGCCCTTGTTTCATGGATGTTTGTGATTTTTGGGGCGGGGTATTAACAAGTGGTAGATTTTCCGGTGCTGACATTAATGATGTTATTGCCGCTTGTCGGCGTACTCTTCATTTTGACAATTGGCGGGGAGCGCGAGGCTGTATATCGGAACTCCAGGCATGTAGCATTATACGCATCGGTTTTTACGCTGGCACTCGCTGTATTTATGCTCGGACGTTTCGATCCATTGAGTGATGAATTTCAATTTACCGAGTATATGAAATGGTTTGATGAGTGGAGTATATTCTATCATCTCGGGGTTGATGGTATTTCCCTGTTCTTCATTTTACTGTCCGCTTTCCTGATACCAATTTGTATTATCGCCACCTGGAAGTCGATAAATTTCCGGGTCAAGGAATTCATGATTGCGTTTCTTGTATTAGAGACAATGTTAATCGGCGCTTTTTGCGCATTGGACACAATACTCTTTTTTATTTTCTTCGAAGGCGGAATGGTGCCGATGTTCATCATCATTGGCATATGGGGCGGAGAGCGCCGGATTTATGCTTCATATAAATTCTTTCTATATACGTTAACCGGTTCGGTATTAATGTTTATCGGAATACTGGCTCTTAACCATGAGGCTGGCACCAGCAGTATCCCGGACCTCATGGATATACATTTACCAGCGGGTCTGCAGTTATGGATCTGGCTGGCTTTCTTTGCCAGTTTTGCAATTAAGATACCTATGTGGCCATTACATACCTGGTTGCCTGATGCTCACGTAGAAGCGCCAACTACGGGTTCAGTTATTCTGGCCGCAGTTCTCTTGAAGCTTGGCGGGTATGGCTTTTTGCGATTTTCTTTGCCTATGCTTCCGATTGCCAGTGCATATTTTGCTCCGTTCGTTATGACGCTCAGCGTTATCGCCATCATCTATGCTTCTCTCGTTGCTTTGGTTCAGACGGATATAAAAAAGCTGATCGCATACTCTTCTGTCGCTCATATGGGATTTGTAACTATAGGCATTTTTTCGGCGACAATTCAGGGAATAGAAGGTGCTGTCTTCCAGATGTTAAGCCATGGGCTTATATCTGCGGCTCTGTTTCTGAGTGTTGGCGTTTTATATGAAAGACTTCAGACCCGTAAAATTGAAAGATTTGGAGGTGTAGTCAAGTTTATGCCGGGTTTTGCAGTTCTGTTTATGATCTTTATGCTTGGCTCTGTAGCATTGCCGGGTACGAGCGGTTTTATCGGAGAGTTTCTTGCTCTGCTAGGTGCTTATAAGGCAAATGTATATTTGGCTGCTTTAGCAATGCCCGGAGTATTTCTTGGGGCTGCTTACATGCTGGTGCTCTATCGGCGGGTGTTCTTTGGGCCAGTTGTTCATCGTGAAGTTGCCGGCTTAAAGGATCTGGCAGAAAGGGAAAGTATGATACTGGTGCCTCTTGCTCTCCTCGTAATTACACTTGGTGTTTTCCCTTCACTGGTACTGGACAGGGTTTCTCCTTCGGCCGAAGCTCTAATGGAAAGATATGAACAAGGTCTTCTTGTTGAGGAGAAAGGGTAATGCTCGCAGTGCCGCAGAATTATTTTGCTATTTTACCAGAGGTATTTCTGACTCTCTCGGCACTGGTTTTACTGGTTGTGGGGGTTTTTCTTGGTAATAAAGGTACGCGCACAATAAGTCAAAGTGCTCTTTATTGTCTCGTAATTACCGGAGTGCTACTGCTTGGCATTAATTGGGACAGGACTACGCTATTTAACGGCATGTTTTTGATGGATGGCTTTGCCGGAGTGATGAAACTACTGGTCGTTGGTGGCCTGGCAACCGCATTGGCAATGTCGATCCGCTATCTGTATCAGGAGCAGATCAATCGTTTCGAATATCCTGTGCTTGTAATGTTTGCCGGACTCGGAATGATGCTTATGATATCGGCAAATAACCTGCTGGCTGTTTACGTCGGACTGGAGCTTCAGTCGCTTTGTCTTTATGTGCTTGCCACTTTTCACAGAGATATGCTTCGTTCTGCCGAAGCCGGACTGAAATATTTCGTTTTGGGCGCAGTGTCTTCGGGGCTTTTCCTGTTTGGAGCCTCATTGATTTACGGCCTTACAGGTAATACGGGTTTTTCTGTTATTGCTAGTTATTTGGGGGATGCAGAAAGTATAGGGATTGGTGTATTGGCAGGGTTGTTATTCATCATATCCGGTATGGCTTTTAAAATATCGGCGGTGCCTTTTCATATGTGGACTCCGGATGTATATAACGGCGCTCCGACTTCAGCGACTGCGCTCTTTGCTATTGCCCCTAAAGTAGCCGCTATAGCTCTTTTAATCAGGTTATTGACAGGTCCTTTTGAAATCACCTTTGAATACTGGAGCCAGATCATATGGTTCCTGTCAGCGGCCTCAATGATTCTTGGCGCATTTGCAGCCCTTAAGCAGGAAAACATCAAGCGTCTTATGGGATATAGCGCTATAGGGCATATAGGATATGTTCTGATTGGCGTAGCTATAGGAACACAGGAAAGTATAGCTGCATCATTATTATACCTTTTAGTTTATATGTTTATGACGGCTGGAACCTTTGCCGTAATTCTGGTGATGCGGCGCGACAATTTTGCTCTGGAGGACATTACTGATCTGTCAGGTGTATCCAAAGTCAGGCCTTATACTGCTTATACAATGCTTTTGATGATGCTTTCAATGAGCGGCATTCCGCCGCTAGCAGGCTTCTTCGCAAAATTCTCAGTGTTTCAGGCAGCAATAATTGAGGGATATTTTGTTCTTGCCGTAATTGGTGTTTTAACCAGCGTTGTGGCTGCTTTTTATTATTTAAGAATAGTAAAAGTTATTCTGTTTGATGAAATCATAGATCCGCTTGATGCCAGTGAATCTTTTTCATGCCGAGCCGTTATGCTGGTTGCCTCTGTCTTTGTATTGCTTTTCGCAATCCGGCCGGATCCGATTATCGATATGATGCAAACTACCGCAACGACACTTTTTGCAAGTTAATTAGAAATCAAAAAATGCATGCAAAGCTCTAGGGTTTAGCTTAAGCTTGCCTGAATATTAGCAAGGGGTTTCAAGGGATGAAATTTTCAATCAAAACCATTCGGAGCGTCGAAAGCACTCAGGATATTGTTAAAGAATATGCTGCCAAAGACGAGCCGGAGGGTTTCGTTGTACATGCAATGGAACAAACTAAAGGTAAGGGGCGTCATGGTAAAGTATGGCACTCTCCTGTCGGAAACCTTTATCTCTCAATTTTGCTCAGACCTGAATGTCTGGCCGATGAGGCCGGACAGTTATCATTTGTTTCAGCATTAGCTGTTGCCTCGGCTCTGGATACCTACCTTCCTGCCGAAAGAGTTAAGACGCTTAAATGGCCTAATGACATATTTGTGGACGGGAAGAAGATAGCAGGAATTTTAATAGAAACTTCTCTGGTTCGTGGGCGTGTTGAATCTGTAGTAGTGGGTGTAGGGCTGAATGTCAGCGCTCCGCCGCCAGATGCCGCGAGCCTGGACGAAATGAACGGTAGAGAAAACTCAATTGAAGGGCTTCGGGATAACGTTTTGGATAGCTTTGCCCGCCAGTATAAGCTTTGGCGCACAAGGGGATTTGACCCTGTTCGTAAAGCTTGGTCGCGTGAGGCACACGGACTTAATCAGCCTATAATTGCCTGTTTGCCAGATAGCGAGATTAACGGGATCTTTCGCGGAATAGATGAACAAGGATGGCTAATTATGGAAGACCGCAGCGGAAATGAGCGGCACATCAAGGCCGGACAAATAACCTTTAAGTAGTGGTTTATAAAATGCTGCTGGTAATAGATACAGGAAATACGAACGCGGTTTTTGCTATTTATAGTGATGATAAAGTTATTGGGCCGTGGAGAATTCGTTCGGATTCGAGCCGTACACGAGATGAGTATGTTTCATGGTTGCTGCCGTTAATTGGTCAGTACGATATAAAATTCGATGACATTGATGATGTTATCATTTCTTCGGTAGTGCCAGATGCCAATCATCATCTGCGAGGTCTTTGCCGTCAGTACATGAAATTAGAGCCTCAATTTGTAACATATGATCTCGTAAAAAAATTTGGATTGGAAGTCGATGTCGAAGCGCCTCATGAAGTGGGGGCCGACAGGCTGGTTAATACGATGGCGATCAGAGCGGAATACCAATATCCGGCTATTGTGATCGACTTTGGCACAGCCACTACCTTTGATGTAATTGATGCACGTGGCGTTTATGCGGGCGGGACAATTGCCCCGGGAATAAATCTTTCGCTTAATGCCCTGCATCTGGCGGCTGCCAAGCTTCCACGTATCAGTGTTCAAAAAACTGAAAAGGCTATAGGAAGGCGCACAGTAGACGCTATGCAGGGAGGAGTATTCTGGGGGTATGTTGGCTTGATAGAGGGTATTGTGAGCCGCATAACCGCCGAAATGGGCACCGATGACCCCTTTGTTATCGCGACCGGGGGACTGGCGCCGGTATTTGAGGAAAGCGTCGATGTTATCAGTACGGTTGACCGTAATTTGACAATCAAAGGGCTTTACCACATATATCAGCTTGGTAAACAAAACCTTTAAAGGAACTATGAATAATCTTGATCCGGAAGAACTATATTTTATACCGCTGGGTGGTAGCGAGCAATTCGGCGTTAATCTGAACATTTATGCCTATAAAGACAGTTTACTG
>CAZJRT010000009.1:0-18647 GCA_964548445.1 uncultured Pseudobdellovibrionaceae bacterium | reverse complement strand
TGCCACACCGATTCTGTAGCATTGGGTTTGCCTGTTAGGTGATGAGAGCATGTGTCGTGCTTGGCGTAGGAGGCGTGGATCTACCGAAAGGAAAGTTAAGCGAACATGGCAAGGTCATGATGAACTATGCTTCATGGCTGATTTTAATTCTTGCCCCCACCCAGTTGTTGGCGGGTGATGTCCACGGCCTTAATGCTTTTGTTCCTCAGACTGTAAAAGTGGCGGCCATGGAAGGGCTATGGGAGACTACCGAGTGCGCACCGCTGGTTTTGTTCGCTGTGCCTGATGAGATGGCAGAGACCAATCATTTCGAGATAGCTATCCCCAAACTCTCGAGCTGGATTTTAACGCATGACATGGATGGCGTCGTTCCCGGCCTTAAAGACTGGCCAAAAGATGAACGTCCGCCGGTAGCGCCGGTTTTTTATAGTTTCCGGGTGATGGTAGGTCTTGGTTTGCTGATGATATTTACCGGACTGGCCGGAGCTTTTTTACGTTGGCGAGGAAATTTGTATAAACAACGGTTGTTTCATCGCTGGTGCGTTCTAATGATCCCGGCAGGCTTTGTTGCCATTCTGGCGGGCTGGTTTGTGACCGAAATTGGTCGCCAGCCATGGATGGTATATGGCCTGTTAAAGACTTCGGATATGGTATCGCCAGTGCCGGGCGGTAACGTAGCCTTCTCCTTGGCACTGTTTATAGTGGTTTACACGATCATTTTTGGCGCGGGGGCTTTCTATATTGTCGCTTTGGTCAACAAGGGACCGGGAAAACTGGAAGAGCGGCCAAAGCATCCGGCCACTCCTGAACGGCCGCTTTCATACCCGCAGGATTAGAAGGAGGGAAAACAATGGATTTGATTGAAATATACCTGCCTTTGATCTGGGGCGCTTTGCTTTCAATAGCGGTTTTTATGTATGTGTTGCTGGACGGTTTTGATTTGGGGATAGGTATGTTGTTTCCGTTCCGTAAGTCAGAAAAGGACCGGGACCTGATGATGAATACGGTAGCTCCGTTTTGGGACGGGAATGAAACATGGCTTGTCATGGGGGGCGGTGGTTTGCTGGTAGCATTCCCTCTGGCTTATGCAGTAATGATGTCAGCACTTTATCTGCCTGTGATCTTCATGCTTTTAGGTTTGATTTTCCGTGGGGTTTCTTTTGAATTCCGTTTTAAAGCTCATAAAAGTAAAGGGCTGTGGAGTGCCGCATTTTTCGGAGGTTCTCTGACAGCCGCATTCTTCCAGGGAGTAATCTTAGGGGCTTATGTTCATGGCATAGAAGTCGATGGTCGTTCTTTCGCCGGTGGGGCTTTCGATTGGCTTAGCCCGTTTTCAGTGATGACGGGCATCGCCGTGGCTTGTGGTTATATATATCTGGGCGCAAGCTGGCTGATTATGAGGACTGAAGGAGATCTTCAGGAGTGGGCCCACGATATTGCGGAAAAAGCGCTTTATCTTGTAGCCTTTTTTATGGCGGCGGTAGTGCTTTTGATGCCGTTTTTGCATAGTGATATTCCGTTCCTGACGGTAGGTTTTGATGAAGTCCTACGCAGTGATCTTATTCAGCGATGGTTCGGAGGGCCGCAGGTCTTGATAACCTCACTTGTTCCGTTGGGCTTTATCGCTACTACTCTCTATGCAAGGCGTGCTTTGCACAAGCGGGCTGAATATGCGCCTTTCATTTGCGGTATGTTGATTTTCGTGACGGGATTTGCAGGTCTGGCAATAAGCATCTGGCCTAATATCATTCCCTACTCGATTAACCTGTTTGAGGCCGCTGCTGCTCCGTCAAGTCAGTTACTGATGCTGGTTGGAGCTTTGATATTTATTCCGGTAATTCTGGGTTACACAGCTTTCATCTACTGGATTTTCCGGGGTAAGGTTAGCCACGATGATGGATATCATCATTAAAGTTGGCAAGAGGCTTGCTGAACTGATACAAAGACTGCTCGATCGTTATGTGCCTGATAAGCGTATTCATCAATTCATTTGGTTTGCGCTTTTGTGGTTGTTCGGGCTGCTCGCAGTATTCACACTGGCAGGGTTAATCAGATTCCTTCTTGGCATCGCCTGATGCGGTAGTTTTTGTAATGCCTGCCGTTTTGTTGTATTAGACTTGCAGCACAATTAGTAAATAGCCGGATATGTAATATGGAAGTCTGGATATTATTCAACGAAGAGATTGAATCTCACACGTCGGAGGCCTTTGAGATACGTCGTTTCATGGCTGAAGGCCGTGAGATGGTGGTAGATGTTAAAGTCTATCACCCGGAGCAATTCGACCTGCTGGTTACCAGTGAAGCCAGGGAGTCTATTCTGATCGATGGCAATCTTAGAAAGCTTCCTGATTTCCTTTTGCCGCGGACTTATGTCATCGATACCGGTTACTTTCCTCTGGCGATTATCCGGCAGATGGAACGTATGGGAGTGCGGGTATTTAATGATTCAGCATCTATCGAAAGAGTGGCTGACAAGCTTCATACGCATCAGGTGCTAGCTGAACATCTGCTTCCGACGCCTGATACAATGCTGGCCAAATTTCCCGTTGATGTTGACCTTGTTGAAAACTCGCTTGGTTTTCCGGTAGTGGTCAAAACACTTCTGGGCGTTAATGGGACAGGGGTGTTCCTGATTGAGAACCGGGAAGCTTTCTCAGATCTTATGGGACTCATTTCTGAAACCAATCCCAATATTCAACTGATATTCCAGCAATATGTTGCTGTCAGTAAAGGAAGGGATCTGAGGCTGTTTGTTGTTGACGGGCAAGTGATCGCTGCGATGGAGCGCAGGGCTCGTGCAGGCGGGTTTAAGGCCAATTATAGTCAGGGGGGTACTGTTTGCGAGTTTGCCCCCGATGATGAAGCACGGGAGTTGGCTCTCAAGACAGCCGAGGTTCTGGATCTGCAGGTTGCGGGAATAGATTTGTTGTTCGCTCAAAATGGCAGCTATACGGTTTGCGAAGCCAATTCCTTCCCCGGCTTTAAAGGCCTGGAATCATGCTGTAACGTTAACGTTCCTTATGAGATTTTCACGGCTATGCAGCGCCGTCTTGATGCAGAAAAAGGCGGCAAATAATTTGCCGCCCTTGCTGGTTGCGTCTTTTCAAGGATCCTAACTTCTGCCGTAAGTCTCAAATGTTTGAGGGGCAGGCTCCAATTCTCTGATAGTATTGTTACGATATTCGAGAACGGAAAGACCTCTTTCAATCAACCCATCAGGCCGGAAGCGAAATATGCCATCTATTCCAGCGAAGCCATTTGGATTAATCAATGTTTGGCGGCTGAACAGGTAACGGTTCCTGTCAGTGTTATTCCGGGACAGAACAGCAGCCAGAGCGGTAGCATCATAAGCAAGACTGGCAAGTCGTGGGGGTGACTGACCATAAAGCTGTTTATAACGGCGTTCAAAGTTCAGGCGCAATGTGGGCGACGGCGCAGCAAACAAGGCTCCCTTCAAATGAGGTTCTCTGGCAAGGGAGTGATCGTCCCAAAGACCTGTGCCGAGACGTTGCACTTTTTCAGGGCCTAGATCGTAAAAGCTAAGCAGATTGGCAAGAGTTCTCGCCTGATCTCCGCCCATGGGCATTAGTACAGCATCAAAAGGAGTGTCACCAAAAGATGTCATCTGCTCGAGCTCAGCTAGTTGCAGTTTGGCCTGTTCATCGGAAGGGTCGGCAGCAAGCCGTTCCTGCACCAGTTTCTTTTGTCGATTTAATAAAGCAACTCGCCGGTCATAGTCCGTGAAGGTTCGAATGGCCGGAGACATATCTTTTTGAAGCGGGTTATATTTTACTATGTCCACGATCTCCAGACCATTTCGTGCGGCGTATTCCTGGAAGGTACGGGCCACAACATTTCCGTACAGGTCGTTAGGCGCAAGAATGCCAATTCTTACAAGGCCTTGCTGGGCTGCGTATTCTGAAATTCTCTGGACCTGCGCAAAAGGAAGGAAGCCCATGATGAAAGTATGATTATCAGCCAGCATCCAGTCGGTTGAAAAGGCCAGCATGTTGAGCCCATAACGGTTGGCTACAGGTTTGACGGCTTCAACCGAACTTGCGAAAAGCGGCCCAAGAAGGAGCTGAGCCCCATCTTTTGCAGCTGATTCAGCTGCCTGTCTCGCTCCTGCTGGAATACCTTTGGTGTCTCTGGGAAGTAATTCGAAATTCTTTGCGCCTATATCAAACAGAGCTATCTGCGCGGCATTTAGCATCGCTTCGCCAAGTTCTTTCTTTTCACCGCTTAAAGGAAGCAGAATGCCCACTTTTACGGCTGGAATATTTACTGGTGCCGCAATGGGCTCTTCCCGGCGCTGCGAGTCATCATGCACCGGGGCTTGCGTGTCCGGGTAAGATCCATAATCGCTATAAGAATCGTAAGGTCTGCCGTCCTGTTGCCCGTCTTCCCCATAAGTCATTTCAAAGCCAGATGGCTTTATATCCTGAAGCCGCTGGTCCCCAGTTTCTTGCAGTCTGGTTCCGGGGTCAGAAAAACCGTCATTTATAGATCGATCTTCTGCCGTTACCTTGCTCGCATTTGCTGGTGATCCGATCAGCCGACTGGGAGCTTGCACTGCCTGCCTTTGTTGCGGCGATGGCACCCAGCCGTTATAGCCTTGTCCCGTGGTGCAGGCGCCCAGAGCAATTAATGCGGAGATAACCAGAATACTATATGCAGAAGTTAAAAATTGCCGGAACAAGGCAGTGCTCCTTTTTAAAATGTAGAAGCTGATCCAGCTTGCATAGGTAGCACATAACGTCATACTCGTTAAGGGAGATGAATTGAAAACTATTATGAACGAAAAAAAAGAAAAGGTAAGGCAAACGAATGAGGCCGGACTTTATCTGGTTGCCACACCGATAGGTAATCTGGGAGATATTACCCGCCGGGCACTGGAGATCATTGAGGCTTCCAGTCTTATTGTCTGTGAAGATACGCGGGTTACAGGCCGTCTCCTCAAAGCTTTTGGAATTAAACCGGCCCGCCTGCTGGCTTATAACGATCATAACGCTGATGCCCGAAGGCCGGAGATATTGGCAGCTTTGGATGGGGGACAAATGGTGGCCATGGTTAGTGATGCCGGTATGCCGCTGATTTCAGACCCGGGTTACAAGCTGGTGAGAGATTGCATTGAACATAATTATAATATCACCAGTGCTCCTGGCGCCAATGCTCCTTTAATGGCGCTTCAGTTGTCCGGGCTTCCTTCTGACAAGTTTTCTTTTATCGGATTTCTGCCTGCCAAAAAGAAAGCAAGACTCGATATTCTGCAAGAGTGGTCCGATGTTCCCGGATCACTGATATTTTTTGAGTCGGCTCCGCGTCTGGCTGAATCTCTTGAAGCTATGCTGGAAGTTCTGGGAAATCGGCAGTCGGCCATTGCCAGAGAGCTTACAAAACTTTTTGAAGAGGTTCGTCGTGGTACGCTGGAAGAGCTTCTTGATCATTACCGGCAAGCGGGGCCGCCAAAAGGAGAGATTGTGATCGTGATTGGTCCTCCTGACAGGCAGAAGATGGATACTAACTGGGAAGAAGAATTGCAGAAGGCGCTCGAGGATATGAGTGTACGGGATGCCGCGGCGCTGATTTCCCGTCAGACCGGTATTCCAAAGAAGCGGGTTTATGAAGAGGCTCTGAAGCTGGCGGGAAACAAATGAGATCTAATATGACAAAACGTCAGCAGGCTTATCGAAAGGGAGTGATAGCCGAATATCTGGCGTCTGTTTTGTTGGTTTTAAAGGGATATCGTATACTTGGACATCGTTATCGATGTCCGGAAGGGGAAATAGATCTTATTGCCAGAAAAGGCACGGCAATCATTTTTGTAGAAGTGAAAAACAGAAAAGCGCTGGAAGATGCGCTGGAGGCGGTCAGTCCGTCTGGCCGCAACAGGATTACAAGAGCTGCAAGGCGCTATATAGCGACAATCCCGGATACAGCTGAACGTACCTATCGGTTTGACGTTATAGCTTTTTCTCCACCGTTTAATGTTAGACATATAGAGAATGCATGGTTTGCGCCCTCATGAAAACGTTATATAGTGAAATTCAAAGATTTTCGGATTTTCAAGTGGAACCTCTACCATGAAAAAACATGTCCCGTCCCTTCTCATTTGTCTGTTGTTATGCGGTGCCTGCTCTCCTATGGCTGTCGTAGGCGGTGCGGCTACTGTGGCAGGTATAGCTGCAGTAAAGGAAGGTGGTATCAAGGCTTCCATGAAGGATGCAGCTATTGCAGCCCATATCAATGATTTGTGGTTTCGCTATGATGTTGAGACTTTCCGCAAGCTTAATCTTACCGTCAACCAGGGCCGGGTATTGATTACCGGTGTGGTACAGGATCCTGAGGACAGAGTTGAGGCTGTAAGGATTGCCTGGCAGGTGGATGGTGTCGAACAGGTGATAAATGAAATCCGGATCGCAGAAAGTGAAGGGGTTCGCGGGTTTGTTCGCGATAACTGGATTTCTGCCCGTTTGCGTACGGCGCTTACGCTTGATGGGATGGTTCAAAACCTTAATTATTCAATCGAAACGGTGCAGGGCACGGTTTACCTTATGGGCGTAGCGCATGATCAGGCGGAGCTCAACAGGGTTGTTGAATTGGCGCGCACGGTGCCGCATGTCAAACAGGTTGTCAGTTATATCAAGCTTGCAGGAGAGCCGATAGAAGGCTCCGGCAGTTGATTTTCCTCACCATAATCTCAAGAAAGAGGACATGGTTATACAAGCGGACAAGTATCTGGAAAAAATTTCAAACAAGCCCGATCAAAAAATCGAGGTGGCTCCTGCGGCATTGGCGCTATCAGCACTTGAACGTCCGGGCCTTTCCCTTGAAAGCTACTTCAATCATTTGAAGGCTCTCGTAAAGGAAGTGGGAGGGCGCCATAAGGCCCTGCTGGATGCCAGTGCCGGCGATACGGTTGAAACCCAGCTGGCAGCGTTAAAGCATGTGCTGGCGGATCATTATGGTTATCGTGGGGATAATGACGAGGCAGGTTTTTTCAGTAACGATCTTCTGGATGTAATTGATAACCGTAAAGGTTCTCCTCTGGCTTTATCCATTCTTTATATGCATGCAGGCAGGGCCCAGGGCTGGGATATTTCTGTTATTCGGATTCCCGGGCACAATGTGCTGCGCATGGAAAGGGAAGGAAAGCGCGTTATTTTTGATCCTTCTGCTAATTGCAGTATATTACAGGCCGCTGATTTAAGAACCCATGTTAAAAATGCTCTGGGTGAAGATGCCGAATTATCTGCGGATTATTACGATCCGATGGGTAATCGTGAGCTGCTGATGTGGCTTCAGAATATAATCAAGTTCTATCGGATCGAGATGGAAGATTATGAGGGGGCTTTGCGAATCGTTCAGGGGCTTCAAATGGTCGATCCTGAAGAATACAGGCTTTTGCTGGATGCCGGGGTGCTATATGCACGCTCGAATCAGCCCAGGAAGGCAATTGATGCGCTCGAGAGTTATATCGAAAAGGCTCCGGATAAGGGTGATCGGGCAGATGCTGCGCTGCTATTACAACACATTAAAGATTCCATTGAATAACAGGTTTTGGCACTGCCATAAAATTGTCCGTAATCAGCCACAGAATTCTTAGGAAAACCTTGATTGAGCCCCTTGCCAGCGGCTCGATTAGGTAATATGTGTTAAGGGGAACTAGTTCATGTTTTTAAGGAGCCCGCCTGATGATAATCCGTTTTCTTGCAATAATTGCTCTGGTATTCACTTTAGCCGCCTGTACCACCCCCGATCAGGAAGGTGATGTCGACGAACAAGTGGTTTATGAGCCGATTTCTCCAGACCCTCTACAGGATACGGAAGTGTATGGTAGTGCGCTTGAGGAGGGACCAGAGCCGGGTACGCAGAGTGATCTGGTTGTTAATGTCGGAGATCGGGTGTTTTTTGGATATGACCGCTATGACCTCACTGATGAAGCGCAGTCTGTGCTTGCTACCCAGGCGCAATGGCTTCAGCAGTATCCTCATGTGATGATTTCTATCGAAGGTCATACAGATGAAAGAGGCACTAGGGAATATAACCTTGCTTTGGGTGAGCGTCGTGCTACGGCCGTTAAGAACTACCTTATTGCGATGGGCGTTGATCCCAGAAGGATTACAACGGTGAGCTTTGGTAAGGAGCGCCCGGCGGTGCATGCTTCCAATCCTTCGGCATGGGCACAAAACCGTCGTAGTGTTACCAAAGTAGACTGATTACTGGTTTAGTAGACTAACAGGTAAGTGAAATCACTGTTATGAATGTACGAATAAGCCACATGTTAGGGGTAGCAGTTGTGCTGGCCCTTTCAGCCAGTCAGGCTTTAGCTCAATCAGGAAATGTTGAGGCAAGAATTAATCGTCTTGAAAACGAGATCCAGACTTTGAGTCAGGCTTTGTTTCGTGGCGAAAAGCCTTCGGCCAATGAGAGGCCTCAATACGAAAATACTACAGACAAGACGGCTCGTGCGGCCATTGAGGTGCGGCTGTCCCAGATAGAAATGGATATGCGCACGCTGACAGGACGCGTGGAGGAACTTGCTTATGGGCTCAATCAGGTCCGGGACAAGCTTGATAGAAAAATTTCCGATCTTGAAATGCGTATGTCGGAACTGGAACAGCAAGGCAGTGGCTCCTTTGGGCAACCTCATGGCAGTGCACGTGCTTCTAATTACCAAAGTGTACCGACACCGCCGGTACAGACTGGTATTGAAGCTAATCCGCCAGTGGTAACAAATCCTACGCAGATCCCGCCAGTCCAGGGTACTTTAGGTTCTTTGTCCGTTGGACCCGAAGGCTATGCTTCTACAGAAAGCTCTGATGATCCCGCAGCAATGTATGAAAAAGCCTTTTCACTAGTCCGCGCACAGAATTTTGATGAGGCCGAGCGGGCATTCAGAGCCTTCCTCGAAAAATATCCGGAGCACCAACTCTCGCAAAATGCCAAATACTGGCTTGCCGAAACCCATTACGTTCGCGGTCAGCACGAGACAGCGGCCAGACATTTTGCCGAAGCTTACCAAAGTGATCCAAATGGACAGAAGGCTCCCGATAATCTTTTGAAACTGGGGATGTCTCTGGCAGGTATGGGCAGCACAAAAGACGCGTGCGTGGCTTTGTCCCAGTTGCAAAAAGAGTTTCCTAATGGTACCGGTCCAATTTTAAACCGTGCCGAGCAGGAGATGCAAAGTTTAGGCTGTCAGTCGGGCCAGTCGTTTTAATGACTGGGGGCCTTAGCGAGCAGTTTTCAACTTGCCAGTTGCTGTTTTGAAGGCTAATTCTCCCTTATGAATTCAGAACAGGCATATCAATCCTTTCTATCTTTCTTTGAAAGACACCCTGATATTCGGGAGCGCAAATGGTTGGCGGGTGTGTCCGGAGGTCCCGATAGTATGGCTTTATGCCATATGATGGCTAGGGCTTGTTCCCAAGTCCAGGGCCAGTTATATGCCGTGACGGTTGATCATGGCCTTCGTACCGAATCTGCTGAAGAAGCGAAAACTGTATCTAAGTGGATTGGTGCCTGGAATAATGTAGAGCATACAATTCTTGAATGGGAGGGCTCTAAACCCAAGACCCGTATTATGGAAGAGGCGAGGAGAGCTCGCTTTAATATTATGGGCGATATGGCCCGCAAAAAATGCATTAAGCACATCTTTTTGGCGCATCAGCTTGAAGACCAGGCAGAAACTTTTCTTATGAGGCTGGCTAAAGGCAGCGGCCTTGACGGGCTTTCCGCTATGCGAGAGGTTTGTGTATCTGAATCCCTGACGTTCTGTCGTCCATTACTGAGGATATCCAAGGAAGACCTCATTTCTTATTGTAATAACGAGGGTGCTCCTTATGTTATGGACCCTTCCAACGAGAACCAGAAATATCTTCGGCCTAGCCTTAGGAGAACATTTCATGTGCTTGAATCAGAAGGGCTATCTGCTCGCAGACTTTCAGTGACATCCGCGAGGCTGGCCAGAGCGCAGGAAGCTTTGGAGGCGGTTACGGATCACGCCTTTAATGATGTGCTTTTATCACATAAGGATGGTGAAATAGTGCTGGACGGAGAGTTGTTACGTTCCCGGTCAGCAGAGATCCGGTTGCGTATACTAATGAAAGGCATTGAAATCCTTGGATTGTCCGGGCCTTACCCGCCAAGACTTGAAAAGATGGAGGCTCTTGAGCATGCTTTATTTGCGCAGACAGGTTTCTACAGGCGAACTTTGGGAAGGTTCATTTTTTCAGTGCGCAAAAGCGGCCGCGAGATCAGGATTAATAAAGAGCCTAAAATTTGAATTAAGCACATAAAAGTGTGTATTAATGTGAGTTGATGATTAGATAACTAAAAATCTTAATATCGGTGTGTCAAATATTCTGACCATCCTATATTATAACTATTAATCTTAAAGCTTTGGCGGACGCCTCTGTGTAAACGAAAAGGGTTTAAATCTGTGAACAGTTTTGGTCGCAATCTAATTTTCTGGCTGGCAATCGCTCTGATGCTGGCTTTTCTTTTCAATGTGTTTCAGGGAGCTCAGCAACAACAGCAAGAGCGAACACAAAATATTGCATATTCTGATTTTATTACTGACGCTAAAGCCGGTCAGATTTCAGATGTGGTTATCAAGGGACAGAAACGTACCGGACATTATTCTCAGTCGGGAGAGGCTTTTTCAACCATGGTTCCGGTTAACGAAAACATTGTTGAGCGCCTTGATGAGACTGGAGTGCGGATAATGGCTGAGGAAGTAGATCCCGACCAGATAAGTGCTTTTAATATATTGCTGACCTGGTTGCCGATGCTTCTTCTTATCGGAGTGTGGATCTTCTTTATGCGTCAGATGCAGGGGCGTGGCAATGGCGGAGCGATGGGTTTCGGCAAGAGCCGGGCCCGACTTCTTACAGAAAAACAGGGACGGGTCACTTTTGAGGACGTTGCCGGCATTGACGAGGCCAAATCAGAGCTTGAGGAAGTTGTCGAATTCCTCAAAGACCCGCAAAAATTCCAGCGCCTCGGTGGCAAGATTCCGAAAGGCGCCTTGCTCGTTGGTCCCCCCGGTACTGGTAAAACTTTGATTGCCAGAGCTGTCGCTGGTGAGGCGAATGTGCCTTTCTTTACAATCTCCGGTTCTGACTTTGTCGAGATGTTCGTCGGGGTAGGCGCCAGCCGTGTCCGCGACATGTTCGAACAGGCAAAGAAAAATGCGCCCTGTATTTTGTTCATTGATGAGATTGATGCTGTTGGCCGGCATCGTGGAGCCGGATTGGGCGGCGGAAACGACGAGCGCGAGCAAACGCTTAACCAGTTGCTGGTTGAAATGGATGGCTTTGAAGCAAATGAAGGGATTATTATCATTGCTGCAACAAACCGTCCTGATGTGCTGGACCCGGCGTTGTTGCGTCCGGGACGTTTTGACCGGCAAGTTGTAGTTCCTCTCCCTGATATCAAGGGCCGTGAAAAAATCCTTAAAGTACATATGAAAAATATTCCGGTTTCACAGACAGTGAATCCGGCGGTTATCGCTCGCGGGACTCCAGGGTTTTCCGGTGCTGATCTGGCTAATCTGGTAAATGAAGCGGCATTGCTGGCGGCAAGACGAGGTAAGCGGGTTGTTGGCATGGAAGAGCTTGAGGATGCCAAGGACAAGGTCATGATGGGTGCCGAGAGGAAATCCATGGTGATGACCGATGAAGAAAAGAAGCTTACTGCTTATCATGAAGCCGGTCATGCTATTGTTGCATTGAACGAGCCTGATTCCGACCCAATTCACAAGGCAACGATAATTCCTCGTGGCCGGGCTCTGGGGATGGTGATGCGTCTTCCCGAAGGCGACAGGATATCGATGTCGATTTCCAAGCTTAAAGCCGATCTTGCTGTTGCGATGGGCGGACGTATAGCAGAAGAGCTGATTTTTGGCGCTGAAAAAATTACTACCGGTGCAGCCAGCGACATCAAGCATGCAACTGATATTTCCCGGCGCATGGTTACGGAATGGGGAATGAGCGAAAAGCTTGGTCCATTACATTACGGACATGACCAGGAAGAGATTTTCCTTGGCCATTCCGTGGCCCAGTCAAAAAACCTTTCTGATGCCACAGCTGCTTTAGTGGATGCGGAGATCCGCGGTATCGTGGATTTCGCTTATAGCCGTGCAAAGAATGTGCTGGTTGAGCATATAGATGACTTGCACAAGCTGGCTAAAGCTTTGCTGGAATATGAGATGCTCTCAGGTGAGGAAATCAAAGCAGTTCTGAGTGGAAAGGCAATCATTCGCGAAGAGCCGGAAGACGAAACTCCGTCAGGTCCTCGTACTTCGGTGCCTGTCGGTGGCGGTGTTAAAGGCATTCCGCAGGGGGCGTGATTCATTTACCGTCATTCCGAGCGTAGCCGAGGAATCCCCATAGAATTATGAGATCCCTCGACTTTGCTCGGGATGATTACTTAAAGAAGGGCTTTGCATCTTCGCGGTGATTTACCATTTTAAGCGGTTGCTCCTGTAAGTCTTCCTGCTATAAATACACCCTTTTAAAGAACAAGTTCAGGTGATTTCTTAGCGAACGGGAAAAATAATGTTTTTTAAAACTGGGGAGTCTAAAGAAAAAAAGCCGGATGATCGCTGGATGCAAAAAGAAGCCAAATCCACACTTAAAAGGTTGCTACCCAGACTGGAAGAGAAATTCGCCCATCAATGTGACGAAGCCGACTGGCAGGATTTTCTGGTAAGGGTAAACAGGCATTTCCCCGATATTTTCCCGAGGCTTTTCCATCTTTATAATCATTATTACGATTTCTTCTATCACGTTGAAAATATTATGGCGACTGCCACACGCATGTGGCTGGATCGTCCTGCCGAGCTTAAAGCGCTGGATGCTGCCAGGATTGAGGATCCTTACTGGTACCAGTCGCACAGAATGGTCGGAGCTACATGTTACGTTGATTTGTTTGCCGGGAGCATCAAGGGGATTTACGACAGGATTCCCTACCTGACCGAGTTAGGCGTTAACTACCTGCATCTGATGCCTTTATTCAAATGCCCGGAAGGGGATAATGATGGTGGCTACGCAGTTAGCAGTTACCGTGATGTCGATCCCAGGCTTGGTACAATGGAAGAGCTTTCCGAACTGGCTTCACGGCTAAGGCACCGAGGTATCAGTCTCGCGGTTGATTTTGTGTTTAATCATACTTCAGATGAGCATGATTGGGCGCGTAAGGCGCTTGAGGGTGATCAGGAATTTCAGGAATTTTACCGCATGTATGATACCCGTGAAATTCCCGATCAATATGAGAAGACTGTGCGGGAAATCTTTCCGGATCAGCATCCCGGTGCTTTTACCTATGAGCCGAGAATCAAGAAATGGGTATGGACCAACTTCCATAGCTATCAATGGGATTTGAATTACTCGAACCCCAATGTTTTTAGCTCTATGGCTGAAGAAATGCTGTTTCTCGCTAATCAAGGCGTGGATGTGCTTCGGTTAGATGCTGTGGCGTTTCTCTGGAAAGAAATGGGTACTTCATGCGAAAATCTGCCTGAAGCGCATATGATCATTCAGGCATTTAATCTGATAGCGCGTATAGCTGCACCATCGCTGGTCTTCTTATCAGAGGCCATCGTTCATCCTGATGATGTCATCAAATATATCAGTAAAGACGAATGCCAGCTTTCCTATAACCCGCAGCTTATGGCTCTGCTATGGGATGCCTTGGCAACCCGTGAAGTCAGGCTTTTAAGCCGGGCTATGGAGAAATATTTTAAAGTACCAGATGGATGTGCCTGGCTGAATTACGTGCGCTCCCATGATGATATAGGTTGGACATTTTCTGATGATGATGCAGTTGAGCTGGAGATAAAGCCGAATGATCATCGACGTTTTCTGTCCGATTTTTATAGCAATCGTTTCACAGGCAGTTTTGCACGCGGCCTGCCGTTTCAGGATAACCCGGTTACAGGAGATTGCCGTATCTCGGGTACCACCGCTTCTCTCACCGGTATCGAGAAAGGATTAGAGAATAAAGATGAAGCTGAAATCGATATCGCCATCCGTCGTATTCTGTTGTTACACGGCATTATTCTGATTATTGGCGGCATACCGCAGATCTATCTGGGAGATGAAATCAGTATGCTGAATGATTACGCTTTTGCCAATATTCCTGAGAAGGAAGGAGATTCAAGATGGGCGCACCGGACCAATTTCGACTGGGCCAAAGCGGAAAAGCGTATGGATCCGAAGACGGTAGAAGGGCGTATATATCAAGGCCTGCTACACCTTATTCAGATACGTCAGAGGAATCCTTTTCTGACATGGGCCGAGACTGAAATCATAGATACTGGCAATGAGCATATTTTCGGCTTTTTCCGACACCATGAAGCCCACAGGATGATTGTTCTTGCCAATTTTGCTGATTATGAAGTTAAGCTGGCAGCAAACAGGATGAAATATGCAGGTATTAGCAAAACCATGACTGATCTGGTAACAGGAAGAATTATTGATACCAATCATAATATTGTTATGGAGCCCTGTCATCTCATGGTTCTGATCGGGGCTGAATAGCAAATGGGCTGGTTTTTTCTATTGTCCAGTGCTAAAAAACCTTCATCTCAAGGCAACAGGAATTGACGGTATGACCCGTAAATATTTTGGAACTGACGGCATTCGTGGACAGTCAAACACCTTCCCCATGACGGCAGACATGGCGCTCAAGGCGGCGATGGCGACGGCTTTGGTTCTGAAGCGGGACAATGACGGTCGCCATATGAACCGTGCAGTGATCGGTAAAGATACCCGGCTTTCCTGTTATATGATCGAGCAGGCCATGGCCGCTGGGTTTGTGGCTATGGGAATGGAAGTAGTGTTGGTTGGACCAATCCCAACTCCGGCTATAGCGATTTTGACGCGCTCCATGAGGGCCGATGTCGGGGTAATGATTTCGGCTTCCCACAATCCTTTTCAGGATAACGGTATCAAGCTGTTCGGGCCTGATGGATACAAGCTGCCCGATGAAGTGGAAAAACAGATTGAAGAAAAAATTGACGGAGATCTTGGATCAAGCCTTCCGCTCCCGGCCGATATTGGTCAGGCCAGTCGTCTGGATGATGCCAGTGGCCGTTATATTGAGTATATAAAAAGAAGCCTGCCGAGAAGTCAGTCGCTGGAAGGACTGAAAATAGTTGTCGATTGTGCGCACGGGGCAGCTTACAAGGTGGCTCCGGCAATTCTCTGGGAACTGGAAGCAGAAGTCGTTTCTATAGGCGTTTCGCCTAACGGCCGGAATATTAATGACGGATGCGGGGCTACCGATACAGATATGCTGCAAAAGAGCGTTGTCGAAAATAATGCGCATATCGGCATAGCTCTGGATGGCGATGCTGACCGGCTGATCAGGGTGGACGAGCATGGCAGACGCATAGATGGTGATCAGCTCATGGCATTGCTTGCCCTTCACTTCAAGGATCGCGGCACTCTTTCGAATAATGCTTTGGTTGCTACTGTGATGTCTAATCTAGGGCTGGAACGTTTTCTTAATTCCAACGGTATCGACATTGTAAGAACTCCTGTAGGTGATCGGTATGTGGTCGAAAAAATGCGCAAGGGTGGCTATGCTCTTGGCGGGGAGCAGTCTGGACATATTGTGATGTCCGATTTTGGAACTACCGGTGACGGCTTGCTTGCGGCAATTCAGGTGCTCAGCGTAATCAAGGATGCTGACAAACCGGCAAGCGAGGCTCTCAACGTTTTTACCCCTCTGCCGCAGGTGCTTAAGAATGTCAGGTTTTCTGGGGGCAAGCCGCTTGAGACGACCGAAGTCCAGGAAGCTATACGTTCCGCGCAGGAACAGCTGGAGGGAACCGGCAGGTTGCTGGTGAGAGCTTCTGGTACAGAGCCGGTTATTCGGGTTATGGCAGAAGGCGATGACGAGCAGATGGTTGAGCAAGTTGTTAAAGAAGTCTGCGATTCTATAGAACAACTATCTTGATTATTTAAACCGCGCAGCTATTCAAGCTAGTCATGCCCGCACAAAGGCGGGCATGACACTTTGATGGATGAACTTTGCATCCTCGTTGCTTCGCGGTTTAAAACTTTCTTGATTAAAAAGAGATTTACAGGCAAAAGTAAGCCGATATGAAAGAGCATAATCCTGCGTTATTACCCAGCGGTCTGATTGACCTTTTGCCTCCGGAAGCGGCAAAAGAAGCAGATGCCATACAAGTAGTCATGAAGGAATTTGAGGCCCATGGTTATGACCGGGTTAAACCACCTCTCGCTGAATTCGAGGAAAGTTTATTTGCGCCGGGGCCAGGGAGGGCAGTGGCGGGAGAAACGTTTAGGCTAATGGATCCTGTATCGCGCCGTATGATGGCTCTGCGCTCGGATACTACTGCACAGATAGCCAGAATATCCGCCACCCGCCTTGAGAATGAGTCTCGGCCATTAAGACTGGCCTATGCCGGTGAAGTCCTGCGAGTAGGCGGAACACAGCTTCGTCCTCAAAGAGAATTCGTAAAGGCAGGCTGTGAGCTGATAGGCAGTCACGATATTGAAGCCGATATCGAAGTTTCCATTCTGGCTCTGCGAGCCTTGAAAGCGCTTGAGATTGAAAACATTACTATCGATTTTGCGCTGCCACCTCTAATTGGCCAGATTTATGAGGCATGCGATACCAGTGCAACGGATCGATCAACCCTGAATGATTGCCTTGAAAGGCGCGACCGTGACGCTATCAGTAATCATAACAGCAAAGCTGCCGAACTTCTTGACCAGCTGGTAGGCTGTATGGGGCCGGCTGAGCAGGCGCTTGGCAAATTCTTAAAACTCAATTTGCCGGAAGAGGCCAGGACTTATGTCGAGGCACTTTCGCAGATTATACATGGAGTTGAAAAAGCTGTCGGGGATCTTGGCCTTTCCGGGATAGATATGACTCTTGATCCTGCCGAGCGCAGAGGTTTTGATTATCAAACTGGCTTTGCTTTTACATTATTTGCAAAAAATGTTCGTGGCGAAATCGGGCGCGGAGGCCGCTACGATATTAATGGAGATGGTTCTTCGCTGGCAGAAACTGCCGCCGGCTTTACTTTTTATATGGATACACTACGCCGGGTATTACCGGCTCATGAGGATAAAAAAATAAAAGTAGTATCTGCTGGTGAAGCGTGGGACAAAATCGCAGAACTGCAATCCAGGGGTTTTAAGGTAATCAGAAAACTAGAGAAGACGGAGACTTAATAAGATGGCCAATGTGGCGGTAATCGGTGCCCAGTGGGGCGACGAAGGTAAGGGCAAGATTGTTGACTGGCTTTCAAGCCGGGCAGAAGTGGTCGTGCGTTTTCAGGGCGGCCATAATGCTGGCCATACTCTTGTGATTGACGGAGTCGAGTACAAGCTGCATTTGCTGCCCTCGGGGATAGTTCGCGAGAACAAACTCTCGATTATCGGCAATGGCGTAGTGGTTGACCCCTGGGCTCTGACGAAAGAAATTGAAGTAGTGCGTGGTAAAGGAGTCAAAATTACTCCTGAAAGTTTGATACTGGCCGAGAATGCCAATCTGATACTGCCGATTCATCAGGCACTTGATAAGGCAATGGAAAAAGCGCGAGGCAAGTCCTCGATCGGTACTACTGGTCGCGGTATAGGCCCTGCTTACGAAGACAAGGTAGCCAGAAGGGGCTTGCGAGTTTGTGATTTGCGTCATAGTGAACTGGTTAAGCAAAAGCTCGAAGCCATGATGTTGCACCATAATGCCCTGCTTAAAGGTTTGGGGGAGGCCCCGATAAACCCTGGCAGCATGTATGAAGACTTGATGGAGGTTGCTGAAAAAGTACTTCCGTATGCAGGTGTGGTATGGGACAGGCTTGAAACCGCCCGTCATGAGAACAGAAAAATTCTCTTTGAGGGCGCGCAGGGGATAATGCTGGATGTAGATCACGGCACATATCCGTATGTAACTTCTTCCAATACTGTTTCAGCGGCGGCTTCTTCGGGTTCAGGGATAGGTCCGGGAGCGGTTAATTATATTCTTGGTATTGCCAAGGCTTATACGACAAGGGTTGGTTCAGGCCCGTTTCCTACAGAACTGCATGATGATACCGGCAATTTGATTGGGGAACGTGGTCATGAGTTCGGCACTACAACCGGGCGCAAACGCAGATGTGGCTGGTTCGATGCTGTTATGGTGCGCCAGGCAGTAAAAATTGGCGGCATCGACGGCATTGCCCTTACCAAGCTTGATGTTCTGGATGGTTTTGAGGAGCTGAAGATTTGCGTGGGTTACGAGCTTAATGGCAAAAGATTGACGCATTTCCCGGCGTCCCCCATTGATCAGCAAGAGGTGAGGCCGATTTATGAAACAGTTCCGGGGTGGAGCGAAAGTACTCGCGGCGCCCGGTCCTGGTCAGACTTGCCTGCGGCTGCCGTTAAATACATCAGGATGGTTGAAGAATTAATTGAAGCGCCGGTGGCGATGTTGTCTACAAGTCCCGAACGGGAAGACGCCATTCTTATGCACGATCCTTTTTATAGCTGATTTTACTTTTCGGTATTTCAGGATTATGATTGTAAAAGGCGTGTTGCGTTTGCCTTCTGCTACCTCAACTCGCGGTCCTGCTTAGTTCACTTTCTTGATTTACAGTCATGTCTTATACCGAAATCCCTGAAAAA
>CAZJRT010000008.1:0-19516 GCA_964548445.1 uncultured Pseudobdellovibrionaceae bacterium | reverse complement strand
AACACGCGGTCATAGCTCTCAAAACAACGCCGCAAATTACCCACAGGTTAGAGGTCAAGCCTCGCGGCAATGGCGGTTTGCTGATTGATGATGCATATAATTCCAACCCCGGTGGTTTTCACTCCGCTCTTAAGTTACTGGATAAAATATCTGAAGGACGCCGGCGGATATTGATCACTCCCGGCATGGTGGAGCTTGGCGCAGAACATGATCAGAAGCATATGGAAGCTGGAAGGTACGCCGTTCAGAAAACCGATATTGCTATCGTGGTGCGGCCAGACCGCATATCTTCTTTTGTAAATGCTTATATAGAGTTCAAAAATCCTGACCAGCAATTGATCAAAGTCGCTGCTTTTGCTAAAGCGCAGGAATGGCTGCGAGAGCATGGCCGTGCGGATGATGTGATTCTTTTGGAAAACGACCTGCCTGACATTTACGAGAACGCTCCAAAGCTTTGACGTGCCCGATATTTTGGGAACCCGGTTTAGCGTTATATCGTTTCTGTAAGTATGAGAACGATCCTGGCAGTAGCATTATTAGTTTTATCAGCCTCCTCCGGCAAAGCGCAGGAGGTAGTAAAAACCGTTCAGACCGAAACTGGATTAATAGAGGTTACCGGCCTAGCCAGCGGTCTGGATCATCCATGGGGGATGGCATTTCTTCCGGATGGGCGTTTGTTGGTGACCGAAAGAGCCGGACATCTGCGTATTCTAGATAACAGTAATGATTTATCCGATCCCTTGCAGGGTGTGCCGGAAGTCTTCGCACACGGTCAGGGCGGCTTGCTTGATGTTGCGCTGGATCCGGAATTTCAGGAAAACCAGCTGGTTTATCTTTCTTTTGCTAAAGCCGGAGAGGGCGGCGCTTCGACAGCAATTGGTCGGGGACGCCTGGAAGGTAACCGTATAGAGAATTTTGAAGTTTTGTTTCGTCAGCATCCTAAAGTCGCAGGATCGGCTCATTTTGGCGGGCGTATAGTTTTTTCTCAAAAAGGTCACCTCTATCTGGCCATGGGTGAGCGTTTTAAATTCGATCCTGCTCAGGATCTGGCTAATCATTTAGGTACGATCATCCGCATTAACAACGACGGCTCTATACCGAGAGACAACCCTTTTTTCGGTCGATCAGGGGCGGAAGATGAAATCTGGTCCTATGGTCATCGCAATATTGAAGGAATGGCATTTCAGCCTGAAACCGGCGAGCTTTGGGTTGCCGAGATGGGCCCCAAAGGGGGTGATGAGCTTAACCTGATTAAGAAAGGTGAAAATTACGGCTGGCCGGTAGTCAGCTGGGGCGAGCATTACGATGGCCGTGATATCCCCGATCCTCCGACTCAACCGCGTTTTGAAGATGCCAAAAAAGTCTGGACCCCGGTCATTGCTCCTTCGGGCCTAGAGTTTTATACCGGCGATATGTTCCCTGAGTGGCAAGGCGACGCCTTGATCGGAGGTCTGGTTTCGCAAGGACTGGTTCGGGTTAAATTCAATGGTACTGATCCGACCGGCGAAGAACGTATTCCTCTTGGCGCACGTATCCGCGATGCCGAGCAGGCCCCGGACGGCTCAGTCTATGTTCTAACCGATCAGGATGACGGGGATATCTGGCGTCTTGGCAGGGCGCAGTGATTTAATTTCTTGCTTTATACATAAGATTCTGTCATAAACCGCGCAACGATTTGAAAAGTTGCTCTTACAAGCAGGGCTTTTGGTAATGGTATCTCCTTCGGATGATACGTGAGCCTCAAAATTCACCTTTCCTGAAAAGTTCAGTTGTATCGCAAGAGATCTATCGAAACGGCGCAGCCAATGGTGGTTCGCGCCAAAGCGAAACTGTTTTCATGAAAGGAAACATCAATGAATAGTTTTCATGGCTTCGGCCTGACCCCCTCGCTCGCCACATCACTTGAGCATATGAATTACAAAACCCCGACCCCTATACAGGCGCAGGCGATACCACTGGCGCTCAAAGGCCGCGACATTATGGGCTCGGCCCAGACCGGCACTGGCAAGACTGCGGCTTTTGCCATTCCGTTAGTGGAAGCGCTGCTAAATTCGCCACGCGGCTCGGCGCTTGTTCTCACTCCAACCCGTGAGCTCGGCAAGCAGGTAATGGAAATAATGCGGCAATTGCTGGGACCGAAAAGCGCGATCAAAACCGCATTCCTGATCGGCGGCGAGCCGATGGGCAAACAGTTTGCCCAGCTTAAGATGCGTCCTCGCCTGATCGTCGGCACGCCGGGCCGGATCAACGATCACCTGGAGCGTGGCAGCCTGATGCTGCATGACACCGGCTTTCTGGTACTGGATGAAACCGACCGGATGCTGGACATGGGCTTTAGTATTCAGATTGACCAGATTTTGAAGTATTTGCCGGAAAAGCGGCAGACTTTGATGTTTTCTGCAACCTTGCCAAAGAACATAATCAAGCTGTCAGAAAAATACCTCAACAACCCGGAACGTGTAGCCGTCGGCTCAATGATAGCCCCGGTTAAAAATATAAAACAGGAAATCATACGGTTGAATGAGACTGACAAATATGAAGAGCTGGTGCGCCAGCTAGGCGACCGTACAGGTTCTGTTTTGATTTTCGTCAAAACCAAATACGGTACCGAAAAGCTTGCCAAGCGACTTAACCGGGAAAAATTTGATGCTGATGCCATTCACGGTGACCTGAAGCAAAGCCGACGTGAGAGGGTAATTCGCGAGTTTCGCGGTCAGAAGTACCGCATTTTGGTTGCGACAGATGTTGCCTCGAGAGGCCTTGATATTCCGCATATCGAGCATGTCATTAATTACGATTTGCCGCAGGTGCCGGAAGACTATATCCACCGCATTGGCCGCACAGCAAGAGCAGGAGCTGAAGGCGCTGCGCTTTGTCTTGTGACGCCGCAGGATGGCAGAAAATGGCATGCAATTGAACTACTGATGAATCCAGAAAGCCAGCCTTCAAGACCGCCAAGGCCAAACAACCAGAACAAGAAAAAGAAATTCGGCTATGGTAAAAAGCGTTTTCACGGTCCAGGCAAGAAGCGCAAAGCCGCTTGATTTTCAAGATCAGAGCCACACAGAAATCATCCGCGCTGACTTAAGCGCGGATGATTTTTGATATAATTTACAAGTAATTATGGCTCTAATTTTAGATTTAATTTATAGTATCTCCAGACTTTATTAGCATTTCATCTGCTAGAATAATAAAGGCAGGGAAGCCTTTTTAATAAAGTATCTTGGGGACTGGCATGATCGGAGACCGGGCAGCGGCAGACAATGTATCTGTCATACGCGCAACAAGTAATTCAGAAGAGATATCTGTAGACAATGGGGAATGGCTGCAAGGCGCCAGGTTTGAGAAAGATGGCGCTGATCTGATTATTGAAGGCAAGGATGGTCAGACGCTCATCATTGAAGGTTATTTCACTGTTGAGGCCCCCCCAACTTTAGTTGCTCCTGACGGTCAGATATTCCCGTATTCATTGATCCAGGCTTTTTTCCTTCCTGAACATCCTGGTCAGTATGCTGGCCCCTCTCAAGGTGCGGAACCTGTCGGGACGGCCCGCGAGGTCTCTGGTGAAGTAACGGTCACCCGTACTGACGGGACGGTAGAAAAGGTAGAGATTGGTACAGTCGTTTTTCAGGGCGATGTAATTGAAACGGAAGATCAGGGCGCAGTTGAGTTAATTTTTGTAGACGAGACCAGTTTCGCGATATCTGAGGACGCCCGTATGGCGATAGATGAGTACATCTATGATCCCTCGACGCAGAGCGGTTCTACAGATGTCTCCATGCTTCGTGGTCTGTTTATTTTTTCGAGCGGACTTATCGCCAGAAATGATCCGGATGATGTGAATATTGAAACGCCTGTAGGATCAATTGGTATTCGCGGTACTATAATCGCCGGTGATGTGGGCGCAGGTAGATTTACTGTTCTGGAAGGCGCAATCGTTGTGCGTTCGACTTCGGGTCAGGAAATGACTCTCTCCCAAGCGATGGAATCTGTCAGCTTTAATTTTGCCAATGGTCAGATAGAGGCCGCTGGAATTGCCAAAGCTTCGGAGATAGGTGCCAGATTTGCGTCTCTTTCAAAAGTTGCTCCCTCGTTTTTCGCCGCGATAAGTAGAGCAGAGGCAGCTGATGGCCGGGATGATGAAGCAACAGAAACAGAAACCTCTGAAGGTGAAGAGCAAATAGCTCAAGAAGCTCAGGAAGATGCGGTTACAGAAGAAAATGTTGAACAGGAGCAGTCGGAGGAGGGCGCTCAGGAGCTCGAAACTGATCCCGAGCCTGAATCAGAAGCAGAGGCAGATTCAGAAGCTGATACAGAAACTGATCCGGCTGTCGAAGAACCGGTAACGGAAGATGATGCCAGTACGGAAACCGAAGCGGCAGATTCCACTGAAAATCAGACTGAATCTGAAGCGACCACAGATTCAGATTCTGAGACAATTACCGAAGCTTCTGAACCCGCAGTTCCTCCTGCTACTACCGATACGTCAGATGCGAATGGTTATGACAGTGGAGATAGTCTAACCGAAGCCTCAACGACGGATACGTCGACCAATGATACTTCGACAACGGAGAGCAATTTTACTTACGATAATACTAGCGATACTTCTTCCGATTCAGATACTACAACTAGCGACGATACACAGACTGAGGATTCTACCCAGCTACCGCCACCGAACAATGCGCCGACCATTGGAAATGCAGACTTTTCCCTGAATGAAAATTCTGCAATAGGAACGGAAATTGGAGCAGTTTCTGCAAGTGATCCGGATTCCGGGCAGGTCCTGACATACTCTATAGAATCCGGGAACGATGCCGGAATCTTCACGATTAATTCAGAAACGGGCGTTATTTCGGTAGCCGGAGAAATTAATTACGAAACAGCCGATACTCATTCGCTGACAGTAAAGGTAACCGATAACGGAACCGGTTCTTTGTATGATACGGCGACAGTTAATATTGACGTTAATGACGTCAATGACGCGCCGGTTATTGACGATCTTTCATTCACTCTTCAGGAAGATGCTGTCGCCCTGATGAAGAACATTCCGGCGAGCGATGAGGACGCAGGGCAAAATCTTACCTATGCAATTACCGGAGGGAATACAGGAGGCGCATTCAGTATTAATGCGGCGACAGGAGAACTTAATCTCGCAGCCGCACTCGACCGGGAAACGGTATCTGAATACAACCTTGCTATTTCGGTTACTGACGATGGTACTGGAACTTTGCAGGACTCGGCAATAATCACTGTAAGCATTGGCGACGTGAATGATAGTGCTCCTGCGATGGTAGCGGCAGGCCCCTTTGCGGTTAACGAGAATTCTGCCTATGGCACTGTAGTAGGTACTGTAACCGCCACTGATGCAGATATTACTGGATCACTGTCCTATTCCGTTATCGGCGGCACTGGAGCCGGGGTGTTCGGTGTTGACAGCAGTACAGGGGAAATTACTGTTCTTGGCGGCCTCAATTATGAAGCTCAGTCCGCGTATACTCTTAATATTGAGGTCAGCGATGGTGTTGGCACTGACAGTCTTATGTACACTATCGACCTGAATGATCTCGATGAGTTTATAAGTTTGAATACGGCAGATCCCGGGAGCTTTTTCCGAATTGATGGTAACGGAAACAAGCAATTCGGTGATGATATTGCTATCGCCGGTGACATTGATGGTGACGGCTATTCAGAAGTGTTGCTGGTCAATGGATCTGATGACACTGTATACCGGATTGATGGTACTGACCGTGACTTGATATCAAGCAATATCAGTGACTTCAATGTCGATAACGGTGCTATTTTCCTGGATTCCTATATTGCCAATTTTGATTATCTGGCGGGAGCCGATACTACCCCGCCAAATGAACTGACGGTTTCCTACATAGGCGATTTTGACGGCGATGGGGATGCTGACTTTATCGTCGGCGCGTATTCTGCAGATTCCCCATCAACCAATGACTCTGGCCAGATATTTATTATCGATGCTGCAGGAAATACAGTACTGGAGCTGACAGGGTTTGATACGGATGACTGGGTAGGGGAGTCTGTCGCCGGCGTTGGCGATGTCAATAATGATGGCTATGACGATGTATTGATAGGAGCGCCGTTGGTCGATAGTGAGGTTAATCCTACTTTTGACGATGGCGCGGCTTATATTCTTTATGGCCGCCCTGTATCAGTCATGCCGGAGACTTTTGATATTGGTCATATTGATACTGGCATGAGAGGCGTTGCGGCTGGAGTTAATCTCGCTGATGCCGTAGTCGACGGTAATTATATGTATGCACTGGACAGTACTGGTACTATCAATCGCTACGATATTTCCGATCCGCTTAATCCTTCATGGTTATCAAATGCTAGTGATGCTAATTTGGCGGACGCTAATTCTATCTGTTTTGATAATGCTTCACAACGGGCCGTTGCTACGTCAGGGACAGGAGATTACGTCTTAATTTACCAGTATCCAGCCGGTCCTAACTATAATTTCACGGTTACTTCCCCGATAGACTGTATTGTCGAGAATAATCGGGCTTTTATTCTGACTTCCAATAATGACATTCATATAATCGAGAGCTTGTCAGGATCTCCACCCAATCTTAATGGCACCAGTATAAGTCTTGATACGATCGATGCGGGCTGGACGAATGTCTTGAAAATCGATACTGATGGCGAAAGCGTCTACGTGCTAACCGACGATGAAATCATCAAAATTAACCCGGCTGTTAATCCGGCGAGTATCGGAGGAGATGTTTCCTTCAATGTAGCCGTACCGGCAGGTAGTACAGATATTGCTATAGATGCTTCCAGCAATACGGCATATGTTTCAAATAATGCTAATGATGAAATCAGCATAATTGACCTGGATACGGGTAGCCTAATAACCAATATTACTTCGGGAGATTATTCTGATCTTGCCAATGTGAAAGGCTTGTACGTCAAACAGGATGGAGCCGATCACTATCTCTATGCATCTTCCTCAAACGGTACAACTGGATCGGTTTTAATGTTTGATATTACCGATGATCCGGAAAATCCAATCTTCATGGGTAGTTTTAGCGATTCCATGGATGGTTTTATGGATGTCGGATTTGACGTTGTTGCTCCGGAAGGATCATTCATTGCGCCATTTCTCATGTCAGGAAGTGGCCAGTTCCAGGTGGCCGATCCTCTGGTCGAAGGAGTAACAGTCTGGGGTACCGATGATAGTAATCTTGGAACAGATGTGGCGTCTGCCGGGGATTTTAATGACGATGGCTATATGGACTTTGTGGTCAGCTATCCGGATGCAGGAAATAATCAGGCATGGCTCTTCTTTGGCGATGGTAATTTTATAGGCACAATGTCGGGTATTGATAATATCACCATAGATAATATATTTGCCGATGGCAGGGATATGCCCCTTCATAGTATTGGCGATATTAATGACGATGGCATAAGCGATATAGCTGTGGAATCACCGGGTGCCAACGGGGGCAAGGGTAATGTTCATATAATCTTTGGAAGCCCTGCTTATACTAACCAAACTGTAGATGCATCAGCGCTTGACGGCACTAATGGTTTTACAATTACCACCGGGGCGGAAGTGGCTCACATCCTCAGTGCCGGAATGGCAGGAGACTTTAATGCTGATGGCATTGACGACATGGTGGTGGCCGTTAAAGATCCCGGCTCCAGAGACATTTCAATGTACGTTCTGTTTGGCGGGAACGATTCCGTATTCAGCGATGGGACTGTAGACCTCACTGAACTTGGCAACGACGCCAACGCCTTCCACATGATTTACACTATACCGGCAAGCGTTGCTGATCCTGATGGTTTCGACATTAATATCACCAGCGCCGGAGATATGGACGGAGATGGTTTTGAGGATATTGCGATTGCTATGCCGGAAAATGACAATACTGGTGGTGGCGAGCAGGATGGCAGCGCTTTTATAGTTTATGGCCGGGATACAGATACCTCTCCCATAGTAATGGATAATGAAATTCAGCAAGGGCCTGTGGCCGCTGGTCAATGGCAGTTTGATGAGGATGCTGGAGCAACAGCAAACGATTCCATTGCTGGTCACGATGGGACCTTGAATAATTTCGTCGCCGTACAATGGGATACTAATGATGGGGCGGCTCGAGGATCCCTGGAGTTTGACGGGGCCAATGACTATGTGCGGGTGGCCAGCGGGCCGGACATTTCCGGTAGTGACTTTACGATTTCAACGTGGGTGAATCTTGCAGCCTCGGGAGTGGATCAAACAGTTCTTAGTCACGGCGTTGCCGGAGCAAACACTGAACTTGTTATGGGCTTTGATGCAAGCGACCATCTTTTTGTAAGCTTTGGCGGCAGTACACTTACGTGTCCGGGTACTTTCAGTTCCGGCAATTGGTACAACATTGCTGTCGGTTATGATGCCGCCAGCAATGTACGTACATTATTTGTGAACGGGATAGCAGTTGTTAGCGATAGTCCTGATGAAGATTTTCTGGGCGCCGGTGTTATTGATATCGGCGTAGATTCCTTTACCTCGTCAGATTATTTTAATGGCAAAATTGACGATCTGCGCATCTATGACCAGCGCCTTACCAATGAGCAAATAGAAGATATAGCGTCACGCGAAATGGACATGGATGCGACTACAAATGACATGCAGGCCAGCGCCAATTACCAAAGCCTTGTCGGGAATGAAGAGAATAACATTATGGATGATAATGGCATGCTTGGCATTACCATGCGTGGAGGTGGCGGAGACGATCAGCTCATCATTAGCAATGGTTCATTCCAGACAATAGATGGCGGCCCCAATTCGTCGGCAGCTGGTAGAGATATACTGAGCTACAATACTTTTGGTGGCACGCTCGATTTTTCCGGTATTTCAGGGGAGCAGATCAGTCATATTGAAGAAATAAGCACTATCAGCTCAAATCAGACAATAAAGCTTACTTTTGGCAGCCTCTTCAATTTAATGAAAACATCAGATATTGGTGATTTATATATTAACGGCAATGATGCCAGTAATCATCTTACCTTTGACAGTGAAGGCGCATCAGTTGCCGATGCCAATGCCACGCAAACCGAATTTGCAAAAGTGCTGCAGGCGAATTACGGAGGTGCTTCAGGTGGTTACGAGACTTTTGAATTTGGAGGCAGCAATCTGAAAATAGCTACATCCCTGTTTGATAATGGCCAGGTGGAAGTGCTGTAGTAACAAAACAGGGGACGCAATGTCCCCTGAACGTAAATTCTATAATAGCCGTTTTAAAATCAGGCGGCTTTGTCGTTGCCGATTAGTTTAAAAAAGCTGCTTGGCAAAACTTCCAAAATCATTCCGAACTGAGGACCGGCTTCTCGTTTCCATTGATCGCGGATTTGTTTGCCTTTTTCGCGACGCATTCTCCGAGGAACTATTTGACTATATTTCAATTTTACCTCCTGTCCAAAGCATTGCCTCCTTTGTATCAGCCTGAGTGAAAAATTCAAGCAAAATACCGGATATGGAAAAGCTTATCCTCAAGCGGCTTTGATGGAAGGCTTTTTGGAGCTGAGATATTTTCTCAAGGTGGTGATTTTTTCGCCTTTAACAATTTGAGGCATTGGCTTGATGCCTAAACGATTAAGGGTGCGTTTGTCTTTTTCTTGCAAAGGCAGGAATCGCTCGGCTGCAACTGTAATGCCTTTTAGAAGATCAGGAGCAAAAATAGTAATCTGGGACCCATCAATAGTCAGTTCACCTTCGATAATGGTGTGGAAGTGTGATTCTTTTGTTTCATGTAGACTGATGAAGGTGTCCGTCATCTTTCTCTCCTATTCCCCTGAATTTTTGTTGTGGATAAAGTATTGTGCAGAATATCTGCCCAGTCAATCGCCAATTTTAGTATATATAAAACCCCGTTCCAGCTAAATGCTGATGACTAGGGGTTTTATCATGTAAAGGTTAATAAATTCTTTATTTTTTCATAATGGACGAAAAAAGCGGCCTCTGTTGCGACAAGATGTCACGGGCATTTTAGCACCAGTTTTTCTTATTACCAATAGTAAGTAGCGGCTAAAGGTTTAAAATTCTTAATTTTATTAGCGGCTTCGATGGGTACGGTGAATATCTCCGCTCCATTTTGCAGGCATTTTGTAACTGCCAGATTGGTGATTTCTTCGCCAAGCTGGTTATCATGCTCTTGCATGCTTAATTCGTTTGATTCCGAATCAAAATTTCCCCAGACGTAGATATTTTTGTCGGGTACAAACAGTGTTTTGATTCGGCCTTCAAAAGCGGCTGTCAGAATACTGGATGTATCAGAATCAGTAGCATGGGCATTACTGTGTTTAAGCTGCTCAAATTCTTCCAGCGCATCACGTCTTTTCTGTGACTGGCTTGTTAAGTTAACCAGAGCCATTTCATATAGCTCACCTTTGGAAAGCTCTGAGGTGTTTTTCTGTATCAGTACTTGCGGGCGAAGTTTCCTGGATCTGGCGGTCTTTAGAAAGTAGCCAACTAAACGTTCGCTACCCGCTATATATAATGGAGTGTCTGAGCTCTTTATTATTTTGGCAACTTCATTAGCCAGCTTGCTTAAATATTCATCGAGATATAAATTCTCGTTCTCCTGACCTGCGCCTCCGTGTCCATGGAAAGAAGGGGTTATTTCTCCGCTGCCTTCTCTGCCTCCGTAATGGAACTGTAGATTATCTTCAAAGTCATATGTCTTTGAGAACTGCGGATATGAATTTAGCTCTTCGGGTAATGGATGTTCATGCCAATGATGATAGTTGCACTCCAGAAAGTCTGTTGTTTTCTGATTAATCGATAGAATATAAAATTTATCATTTGGCTTAATTAAAGAGATCAGCGGCCGGATAAAATAGCGACGATCGACGATGCATTCTTCTTCAGGCTCAAAAGAAAGCCGTAAAATCATACATTCATCCGGAGATGCAAAAAAAGCAATGCCTTTAGTCTGGTTGATCCAGAACTGATCGTCAGTACGTAGCTCTTCCAAAGGTAGTAGCAGGGCATCAATGTCTCTTTTGTCGACGCCATATCTTTCCAGTTTTTCTTGGGCCTGAGTAACGAGGTTATCAAACCGGATGCTGTTCTGACGTACCTGATCACCGGCCTTAACGGCAGGCATGTAAATGGAAACACAAGCCTTTCCCTCGATGCCGGATAGCTCGACGAGAAAGTTTCTGTCTAAATTATTCGTTATTTCTCTTAAGGTCATGATTGGCTGGGTTTTTCGTTATTGCTTATTTCAACTTCAGCCAATGAATAGGTTAATCCATGAGTTCCGTAAGTCTAGAAAGGGTGTGGTTGCCAGTCAAATTCAGCGTCCGGCCGAGTTGCCCATGGCGAACAATCTTCATCTGGTAATAAAGGTTGTCTTTGTGCTTTCATATAATCTGCTGAATAATCAATCATCCAGTTAACGGCATTTGATCCGTGGTTCCTGGCGCCGGTATGTGACAACTCTGTTCTTACCAGTCTGTAACCTTCTGGGACACGTATTTTCCACTGTCCTTCGGCTTTTTCTCCAAGGAAAGCCGTCGAGCTGAAAGCGGCCTTTACTTCCTTGACCGAGTAGCTTTTTAACCTTAAAGAAATTTCATATACGGTACCCGCAGGGCTTTTTACTTCTACCTTATCTGGGAAGCTGTTAACTGGGTCATCTGATGTTTTTATAAAATCTAGGTTTCCAATTGTTCGCATAACAGTAAGATCGCCTTCTTCTTCCGAGAAGGTATATCCGGCTATCCTCTTTCCTGCCGGGCGTCCGGTTTCCTCGACCCTGTCGAATTCGGTGGTTAACCCAGAAGCTTTTTTTTGTTCACTGAATTCATCAAGAATTTCATCAAACATTTCTGGAAGAAAGGCTCCATGACCACCATTCCCGGGGTCGTAAGGCAGGCCTGCTCCATTCCAGATATAATCGGGGGATATTTTTAATCCATCTGTATAGATTGTGGTTGCCAGCAAGGCAGCAGTAACAACTTCATTTGAATGAAGATTAGGATGTTCCAGCCGAGCTTTGGCTATGTATCCTCCAACGTCGGGCGCAGAAAACGATGTGCCAATGCTATAATCATCCGGGACATTCTCTCTGGCTATCCTTACTAATCTATCCGGAGGAGGACCTGACATAACCTTGTTATAAAAATCTCGCAATTCTGAAATTGTTGCCTTGTCTGGATGGGAAAATCCCTGGTCATATGCCTCAAAGGCAACGAGATCCGGAGTTCCGGAGCTATAATTGGCAATTCTGCTTGTTCCGTCCTCCATTTGTTTTATAGAACCTACCAGTATAAGAGCATCGGCTTCATAGATTGGTATAAATCCCAGATATTTATCACGTCCGTCATCCGCAAAATTTCCAACAGAAGCAACGATAACTGCATCCGACTTATCCCAAAATCGTTCCGGTTCGTAACCTCTCCAGGCTTTTTTATAAGGAGCTCTGTCTTTCAGGAGATCTTCATTGCTGATTTGTCTGATTGGCGCTGCATTGCCCGATCCGGATCTGGAGAAATCCCAGACTTTTGCTGTTGAAATAGTAATGACGCTCCAGTTCTGGAACGCTTCTCTTGTCGCCATACTATATGCGATTGGATTAATATCCAGATGATAAACCGGTACAGGGTTTTCTAGCCCTTCGTTAAGTCGATCAGATAATATTTTTGTTGCGGCATGCCCATGAAGGGATAGATCTTCATTTAAAAAGAAGTACGAGCTGTTTTCCATATGGGCGATTAAGGGGCCATCATATTTTTCCCTATCGTCTGCGGCCAGATTAAATGCCTTGGTCAAAGAACTGGGGCTTGTTTCTGGATGTATCGGTTCGTTTTCGGCAGCCCACCCCTTTGTTGCAGGTATTATCACGCTTGATGCCAAAAGTAATGAACCCGAAAGACGAGTAAAGAAATTCATTCACCAACCCTGTTTATTGTTTAAGGAAGTATACCCCTAATGATAAGATATATCAAGATTATGTTAAACAGGTCAGGGTCCCGGGGTTGGTTGATTTAATGAATTAGATACTTGTTCATTACTCTTATCCCAGGCTGAACTATCCAGCTCTGGAAGTATAGGTTGTTGCTGCTGGTTTTTGTAGTCTGTTGAGTAATCAATCATCCAGCTTATTGCATTGGCTCCATGGTTCTTTGCGCCGACATGGGTAAGCTCTGAATCGGTTAGTTCATAGCCGTCAGGTACGCGGATTTTCCATTCCCCTTCCGCTTTTTCACCAAGGAATGCAGTAATGCTCGCAGCGGCTTCTACTTCGTGCTGGTCGTATGATTTCATCTTTAACGGTACTTCGTAGATTGTACCATCCGGGCTTTCAATCTCGATCTTGTCCGGGAAGCTTTCCACCGGATCTTTAGTATCATTTTTAAACGAAAGGTATCCAATTGTACGCATTACCGTCATGTCGCCTTCTTCGGGAAGAAAGTTGAAACTTTTGCCATTTTCACCATCAGGATGACCAAAGGCAGCAATTCTCTCAAATTCGGTTTCCATCCCTGTTTCGGTTTTGTGTTTTGCAAATGCATCCATCACATCATCAAACATTTCAGGCAGGAATGCGCCGTGTCCGGCATTACCAGCATCAAAAGGTAATCCTGCGGCATTTTTTACGTAGTCGGCAGATACCTCTTTGCCGTCTGTATATTCGGTCGTGGAAAGGTAGGCGGCGGCGACAACTTCATTCGAATGTAGATTGGGATGCTCCAATCTGGATTTCGCTATGTATCCGCCGACGTCTGGTGCGGCAAAGGAGGTGCCTGCTTCCTGTTCGTTCTGTGATTTCACCTCGTCTAATAGCTCGGCGGGCGGAGAATCCGAAGCTATTTTGTTATAAAGGTGCGTGATTTCTTTATCGACAGTAGAATCCTGAAGTTCGAAACCCTGGTCGAAACCTTCAAAGGCTACAAGGTCAGGAGTGGTCGAGCTGTAATAGGCCACTCTGCTAGTCCCGTCTACATTAGGCTTGATAGAACCTACCAGGATCGTTGCGTCTGCTTCATAAATGGGCAGAAAGGAAATGTACTTATCAAGACCCGTATGCCCCTCGTTCCCAACTGAGGCTACGATTACTGCATCCGATTTTTCATCCCAGAACTTTTCCGGGTCGTACCCATCAACTTCTGCTAAATAAGGCATGCGCTTTTGAAAAGTATTTCCTGCACCATCGTAACTTGCGAGTTCTGCGCTATTGAGGCCAACAGAAGATATAGTTAAAACGCTCCCTAACTCGAAAGCTTCTTTCGTTGCTTCGGTGTTACGGATAGGACTCACGTCAAGCTGATAGACCGGCACATCCGCGTATTCGGTTTCGCTATGAAGGCGGCCAGACAGAATACCCGTAGATGCTATACCATGTGTAACAATATCCGGGTTTTTATAATAGTTGGAGGAGTTCTCCAAATGAGCGATTAGGGGAACGTCTTTTTGATGTTCGATACCACTAGCCTGGGCTGCGACGTTAAAGGCGTTGGTCAGAGAATTGATCTCTTTTGTATCATTATCAAAGAAATTGATGAAGTTATCGTACGCGCCGGTAAGTCCGCCTATAGCCAAACTGGAAGCTAAGGCTATTTTACTAGCAATACTCGTAAATATTTTTGGCGGTTTCACCAGTTTCCCTGTCTGTTTAAATGCTTTTCAATATTATACAGAAAACAGTTTATAATTTCTAAATTATGCAAATAGTTGGGCCTGTTATGGTGCAGGAAAGCGTAAAACAGAAGCGCTGTTTTGCTTTCTCTCTGTCCATGGCGAGTTATCCATTTTGGGCAGTATCGGTTGTGGCTGTTTGCGTTTGTAATCCCTGGAGTGATCTATCAACCAGTTAATTGTATTATTTCCATGATCTTTTACGCCGGTTTGTGTCATGAGAGCGTTTAGGGGCATGTATCCTTCCGGAATATGTATTTTCCATTCGCCCTCTGCTTTTTCTCCGAGAAAGGCTGTTACGCTGAATGCTGTAAAAACCTCTCTCATGGAAGTACATCGTTTTTTTAGTGGAACCTCGTATATTGTACCTGCCGGGCTTTCAACTTTTACGTTGTCAGGAAAATTATCAATTGGTTCGGCTACAGTACTGAAAAAAGACAATTCTCCCACTGTCCGGATAACGGTAAGATCCCCGTTTTTCTCCATAAACCTGCATGAGAAAATGTTTTTATCCGCGGGAGACACAGGCACTGTAACTCGCTGGAATTTCGGTTCCTTTCCTGTCTCTTCCTTGTGCTCACTATATGCGGCAAGAAAATCACTGAACATTTCAGGAAGGAATGCGCCATGTCCTGCTTGTCCCGGATCAAAAGGCAAGCCGGCAGCGTTCCAGAAATAATCAGGATGAACTCGTGATCCATCTGTATATATAGTCGTGGCCAGATAAGCTGCCGTTGCTATCTCCCTGGCTTCGAGTTCTGGATAATCGATCCTGCCTCTTGCGATATATCCGCCAACATCCGGAGCTGCGAAAGAGGTGCCGTTATTGGTCAATTCGGGAGATCTGGAAGCTACTTGTTGTACAAGACTTTCGGGCGGTCCTCCTGCCATCATTTTGTTATAGAAAGATCTCAGCTCTAACTCACTGGCAGCCTTTGGATGTGAAAATCCCTGATCGAATGCTTCAAAAGCTACCAGGTCAGGGGTTTTGGAGCTATAGCCAGCAACTTTGCAAGTTCCTTTGTCATTGTTCTCCGGAAGTATTGAGCCAACAAGTATCAAGGAGTCAGACTCATATATAGATGTAAACCCTATGCACTTATCCCATCCACTAGCCGCATAGTTGCCTACAGCAGCGACAATTACGGAATTTGTCTTTGTCCAGAAGCTGGGAGAGTAATTCGCGGGTTTCAGATAAGGAGCGCGTTTTTCGAGCACATCTTGCCTGTCTATATTTTTTGGATCGGATCTTTTTGCAAAATCTTTAGGCACGTCAGGAGGATCAAACAAAGCAGTTGAAACGGTGATTACGCTTGCGCGGCTAAATGCTTCGCGGGTGGCGACTGTGTTGATTAGCGGATTAATATCCAGATGATATACAGGCACGGGCTTTTCTCTCCTGGCATTTGTCCGATCAGATAAAATTTTGCTTGCAGCAAATCCATGCAGAGATTGATTTCTGTTCAGGAAAAAGTGAGAAGAATCTTCAAGATGCACTATAAGGGGGCCATCGTAATCCTGATGACCCTTTCCTGCTGCGGATAAATTAAACGCCTCGGTCAAATTTTTTACCGAGTGCTCTGCCAGGACGTTATCAGTCGACGGAATTACCATGGGCAAATTTACCGCGCTGGCTAATGGCGCATTATTTGAAAGCTGCGCATCACCCTTATGCATGATCAGACCTTACTACCCGTTCTAAGATTATTATGTATAATGGCGGAATTATACTCATGAGGAAAGAAAACGCAACAATAACTGTTACGTCTATCCTGGATCTCGTCTGGGCAAATAATCAGGATTGTGTGATACGGTTTTTATCGTCCACTTGGATGATTGAAGGGCTAAAGCTTTTAGCTTCTTCTTCGGTCATCTGGGTATAAGCGCAGATAATAACCAGATCATCGCGGTGAACGAGGCGGGCGGCGGCGCCGTTAATGCCGATTATGCCGCTGCCTGCCTCGCCTTCGATTACGTAAGTGGTAAAGCGTGAACCATTGTTGATGTCGAGAACATCAACCTGCTCAAAGGGTAAAAGTCCGCAGGCATCCATTAGCTCGCGATCAATCGTGATCGAGCCATTATATTCGAGATCAGTCTGGGTGATCTTCGCCCGGTGGATTTTAGCTTTGAGCATGGTCAGTATCATGCGGCCTCGCTTTTTGTTTTTTTGCGCATTTCATTAGCTGCTTCGACCATATTTTGCAAGGATGGTTTTACTTCCTCCCAGCCTCTGGTTTTCAGGCCACAG
The DNA here is from genome assembly GCA_964548445.1 of uncultured Pseudobdellovibrionaceae bacterium. Lineage (GTDB taxonomy): Bacteria > Pseudomonadota > Alphaproteobacteria > Micavibrionales > Micavibrionaceae > RZZS01. The sequence continues at coordinate 2,612 of CAZJRT010000008.1, read as the reverse complement.
TCAGGATTGACCCAGATCTGATCCGGGTTAAGCACTTTGGAAGCTTTCTCCAAAAGGTCAACCATCTCTTCAGTGGATGGAATGCGCGGGCTGTGAATGTCATAGACGCCTGGACCGATTTCATTCGGGTATTTGTACTCGACAAAAGCATCCAGTAATTCCATTTGCGAACGTGAAGTTTCGATAGAGATAACATCGGCATCCATCGCTCCGACTGCCTCGATAATGTCGTTAAACTCGCTATAGCACATATGGGTATGAATCTGGGTCTGATCTTCAACGCCGGAAGCGCTCATTCTAAATGCGTCAACGGACCATTTCAGATATGCACTCCAGTCAGCTTTGCGAAGCGGCAAGCCTTCACGTATGGCGGGCTCGTCAATCTGGATAACGCCGATACCGGCCTTTTCCAGATCGACAACTTCGTCACGGATGGCCAGACCGATCTGCATGCATGTTTCAGAACGTGGCTGATCGTCACGCACAAAAGACCATTGGAGAATGGTAACCGGGCCAGTGAGCATGCCTTTCATGGGCCTGTCGGTCAGGCTTTGTGCATAAGTAGACCATTCAACGGTCATCGCCTTCGGACGTTCGACGTCACCAAAAATGATTGGCGGCTTGACGCAGCGCGAGCCGTAAGACTGAACCCAGCCGTTTTTGGTAAAGGTAAAGCCGTCCAGCTGCTCGCCGAAATATTCGACCATGTCGTTACGTTCAGGTTCGCCATGCACCAGCACGTCCATGTCGATTTTTTCTTGAAAAGCAACGACTTTCTGGATTTCTTCCTGCATGGCTTTCTTGTAATCGGTCTCGCCTAGCTGTCCTTTCTTGAAAGAAGCGCGTGCTTTGCGAATTTCCTTGGTCTGCGGGAAGGAGCCAATTGAAGTGGTGGGATACGCAGGTAAATGCAGTTTTTCCTGCTGAGCCTTGCGACGCTCCTGATAAGGACTTTTACGATCCAGCATATCAGGTGTGATTGCATCCATACGCTCACGAACTTTCGGATTATGGGTGCGTTCGGAAGTATTGCGCTCTTCCACTACGGCATCGCTTGCTTCCAGTTCTTTGGAAATGGCGTCGCGGCCTTCGTTGGCTCCTTTGGCCAGTATAGCGATTTCGTCCAGCTTCTGAGTAGCGAAAGCCATCCAGTTTTTAAGCTGCGGATCAAGCTTGTCCTCGATACCAAGATCTACCGGTGAATGCATCATCGAGCAGCTTGGTGCGACCATCACCTGATCTTTACCCAGAGTTTCAACGGCGCGCTCGATTTTGGTCAGTGATGCTGAAAGATCGTTCTTCCAGATATTGCGGCCATCGACAACACCGACTGAAAGGAAGCAGTTATCCGGCAACTTCGCCAGGGCTTCGGTAAACAGCAACTCACTGCTCCGGCAAAGATCTATATGCAGGCCTTGAACCGGCAAGCCGACAGCAACATCGATGTTCTTCTTAAGCTCGATGCTTTCAAAATAAGTAGCCAGCATGATGTTGAGGCCCGGAGCTGCCTTTGAAAGCTTGTCATATACTTTGCGGTAACCTTCAAGATGGCGTTCCTCAAGATCAAGCGTCAGGCAAGGCTCATCGATCTGCACCCATTCGGCACCCAGCTCTTTAAGCTTTTTGAGGATTTCGGCATAGGCCGGGATAATTTTTTCAATTAAGGTGCAGCGGCAGAAATCAGCCTTCTTCTTGCCGAGCAGCAGGAAGGTCATCGGGCCGATCAGAACCGGACGGGTTTTGATTCCTGCGTCCAGAGCTTCCTTGAACTCGTCGAATATTTTAGTGCCGGAGATTTTAAACTCCTGCTTCAGTTCGAATTCAGGGACGATGTAGTGATAATTGGTATCGAACCATTTGGTCATTTCCATTGCCGGAGCATTATCATCGCCTCTGGCCATGGCAAAGAAAGTGTCGATATCGACATTGCCGTCATCCCAGTTATAACGTGAGGGCACGCAGCCAAGCAGGCATGCCATGTCCAGCATCTGGTCATAATAGGAGAAATCATTGGACGGGATATGATCCAGTCCCGCGTCCTTTTGCAGTTTCCAGTGACGCATGCGCAGTTCCTTGCCGGTGTCCAGCAATTCCTCGCGGGTAATCTTACCCTTCCAGTAGCTTTCGGTTGCTTTCTTAAGTTCGCGATCCGCGCCAATTCGCGGAAATCCCAGGTTGGTGGCAAGGACCATATCGTTCTCCTCTAAATACCAGTCTTAATTTCTGAAAAAACGGAAGCCATTAAAGCGCAAGACCGAGGTCCCTGCAAGCTGTATAGGTCATTCCGGCCTGATTTAATGTATAGAAATGAAAGTTGTAAATTCCATGGTCTAAAAGATCTTTGACCTGGTTTTTAACAATTTCCAGTGAAACGGCATGCGCTTCTTCGGAATCAGGTGTGAGGCCATCAAAAGCCTCCCGGATACTATACGGTATTGTCGCTCCGCATATTTTCGCAAATGAGTCAGCGCGCTCGAAGTTAACAATCGGCAGAATTCCGGGCACTATCGGCGTGGTGATTCCGGCAGCCTGCACTTTGTCGATGAAGCGGTATAGAGCTTCATTATCAAAGAAAAACTGGGTTATCGCCCTTGTGGCTCCGGCATCGCATT
>CAZJRT010000007.1:0-20915 GCA_964548445.1 uncultured Pseudobdellovibrionaceae bacterium | reverse complement strand
CTTCTCGCCCCCCGCCTTCGCCGGGGCAGGCTGCAAACGGGCAACGAACTTCAACTTTTCATCCATCGGGTAACACTCTTTCCAGGGCATCGGGAGCCTCCCAAAAACCCTATTGTGTTACCTATGTCTTAATAAGGTCATGGCTCATTTCTTTCATACAAGTATAATGTTTTCCGGTACTTGATGATCTTACCACCTAGTAAAAGTAAATGTTGCGCACAGTTCTTCGGGGAAAAGCAGAATCAAAAGGCAAAAGCAAACCAGCTTCTGGTATTTTCTTCAAGCAGCTTTATGGTCCAATAAACAATCCTGCAGCATCTTTCTCTGCGGCTTATATTACAGCGCTTATAATCATTGCTTTTGCAAGCATGCAAAGTCATATGCTGACGCTCCATATAGTAAACAAACAGGAGGATGCTGCCAGAATTTCCTTCTTTTTAAGCTCAATGAGATCGGAGGCGCAGAGAGTTCTGTTTTATGCAGAAAATTACGGTAATTTCGCCCCCGATTCAGAGCAGGCCCTTCAGGAAAGCACCTCTGACGGCATCAGCAATTCCGGCAAGATGATCGACCTTGCTCTTCTGGAGATGACGATAGAAAACTTTAGCGGCTCCCACCAGATACTCAAGGAAAGGATAGTGCAAAAAGGATGGTTTGGAATACCGATATATCCTTACCTTTATGATTCATTCTTTGTTGCATCAAGCCAAGCAGACGGTCGCCTCCATAACTTCATAGAGAAAACAAAAGAATATATTTCTACCGATATTTATGAACCGGACAAGCGGGAAGAACTGTTAAAATACATTCAGTTTGAGGTCAAAGGCCCGATGGGGATGCTCCTTGATAATATACTCATTAATTATCAGACAAGAGTTCTAGAAGAAAACGAGAAATACGCAGCATGGAAGGCCTGGAGCCTTGTTATTGTCCTTATAGTGCTGTTGCTTGAAGCACTGTTTATTTTTCGGCCATTGGTTAAACAGACAAAAAAATACCATGACGTTTTGCACCACCTGGCATATGAAGATCCTCTCACTGGCATAAACAACAGGCGTGCATTTACAAAGCGTGCGAATATCATGATTCAGCAAGCGAAGCGGGAAAAAAAGCCTGTTGCCGTTATTCTCTGCGACCTGGATTTCTTTAAACGAGTCAATGATACTTACGGACATGATGCGGGAGATACGGTTCTTCGACATTTTACAAAAATAATGAATGTTTCCATGCGCCCCGGAGATTTGACGGGACGTCTTGGTGGTGAAGAATTTGCAATCTTGATTTCAGGAGCTTCCTTACCAGCTGCAAAAAAAATGATAGAAAGACTTAGACGCAAGATGGAAGAAACCCCCTGTGAATACAAGAAAAAGAAAGAAGTAACCATTATCAGATACACTGCAAGCTTTGGAATTGCAGGCATTTCCGGGGGCAGAACCAGTATTGACGATCTGCTAAAAACTGCCGATGCCAATCTTTACAGGGCCAAGGAAAACGGTCGCAATACCATTGTTGCTTCGAAGCATTTACATGAAAGTGAAAGTACTCCTGCCGAAAGTCACGAATAGGAAAATATTAGTCTTTGGCTGCTTAATCTATTAGAAGTTCTTAAGGAAATACTGCTAGGATAAACATCCTGGACATAAGCAGATTCTCAGGGAGAGCGATGCCATGGCATCAAATAATGCAGAAACCAGAACAATAGAAATCAGCCAGGAAACAGAGGATCAGGCCCGGGCGCTGCTAGGTGCCCTTCGCCAGGAGCTTGGCACTTTTGAATCTTTTGTTGCACGGCGCTTTGATGAGCTTTCAGTAGAAATTAATGCTACCTCGCAGCAAATGGGGATGGTCGAAGAAGGTCTGGCCGGACGATTTGGTGATATTATCGGGGTTTTAAATTCTATCTCTAATCATGGAGAGGGACTTTCAGCGGCCAATACCGGCGTGGAGCTGGATACAGTGATAAAAACTACCGAAGAAGCCGCCAATACAATAATGGATGCTGCCGAGAGAATAGCTTCCAGCCTCCAAAAAGATATTGACTGGAGCAATGAAGAATCGCGGCAGCAAGTGCTTGAAGGTATTAACGATAATTTGCAGGAGATACTTGTCGCTTGCTCTTTCCAGGATCTTGCCGGTCAAAGGATCAATAAAGCGCTCGAAAACCTCAAAACTGTTGAAAGTCAGCTCGATAGTACACTTAAAGGTTTGGGTATAGATATCTCCGAAATGCCTTCCGCTTCGGCACCCGCAACTTCTGAACAACAGCAAAATAAGCCACCCGCTTCACAGGATGATATAGACGCTTTATTTAGCTAGCCAGGTACACCGGGCGCTGTAGTTTTACCTGCAGCAGCGATACCTTTGTAAGCCCATGCCAAAATTAGCCCGAATGTAATATGGCTAATGATAGTGATCCAGTTCTGCGCTCCAGTGAACCATGGGAAGAAATAAGCAGACAGGGCATAAAAATTAACTACATAAATAGCCAGACCGAAAATAACGCCTGCGATCATCGACAAGCCCATTCCCAGTCCTTTGATTATCCACGCGAGAATAAAAGCGTAGAGAATAGATAGTGCAAAATGAATTAACATCGCGACAGTAAAAATCATCCAGTCAAAGCTGGCTGGTGGCGGCAACACGCCCTGCCCCATCCAGATAGCAGCTATCATTCGGGGAGGGGCCCAAAGACTTCCCCCGCCAGCAGTCGCAACCAATACCATTTCCATTACAATAAAAACAAATCCAGCGATAAGCCCGGCAAGCACCGCTGCTTTCCAGGAATATATGTTCTCCTTGCTGGTAGTATAAACGGCTTCTTCCATAGCAAACCTCATGGTCATTAAAAATTTCAATGCCATTAGATCAATGGACAGGAATAATAAATGTTCCGGAAATTATTTTCTAAAAGGTATATCTGCTGGCCATGCCCCTACCGGCACGAGCTTTTTCGTCTGACGGTTATAGGAACACTCGGCTAAAACATCCCGCCATGGCAAAGCAAAAAAAGTAACCGGGTGTATTTCATAGTATCCCGCTCCATAAGAAGATCGACGAATGCTCCAGTTTCGTATAAAGGCTCTTTCGATTTCGCTTTTATATACATATCTTTGTGCTGCACTCCAGGCACAGGCTATTTCCTGAGTAGGAACAGGATCCGGCGCAACCATAAAAATCCGTACTTGCGGCAGTATTACTGCCATCGCTATAAAAATGAAAAAAGCCCAGCTGATTAGTCTGGGTAATATGCCTTGCTGCGAAATCATAATCACCCTCTTAATGCTATGAGACAATTATAGCATAAGAAGCTGATTTGAAACGAATTTGTTGCTAGTCTTCCGAATTTTCCAGGTCTTCCGGTTCTGCCTCGGCGTTTTCCACAACCTCTGCTTCTTCTTCCTCTTCTTCGATAAGCCAGGCCACAGATACGACTTTCTCATCAGGACCGATACGGAAAAGCGTGACCCCTTGAGCACTGCGGCCTGTGATACGGACACCATCGATCGGTGATCTGATAAGTTTGCCTTTATTGGTAACCAACATGATCTGGTGGTCGGAAGTAACAGGGAAAGTAGCGGCAACAGCATTGCCGTTCTTTTTGGTTAAATTCATATTTATTACGCCCTGACCGCCACGGCCGCGTACAGGGTATTCATATGCAGAAGTGCGCTTCCCGAACCCCCCTTCTGAAACTGAAAGCAGGAACTCCTCTTTATCCTGTAACTCGGCAAAACGCTCCGCAGAAAGTTCCATGTCCTCACCTTCAAACTCAACGCCTTCAGTATCACGGTTAACTGACTTGAGGTAAGCGGTGCGCTCTTCCGGAGTAGCGTTGCTGCCTTTAAGTACTGACATTGATATTACTTTATCATCCTTGGCGAGCCTTATACCACGCACCCCTGTCGAAGTACGCCCGGCAAAAACGCGAACATCAGAAACAGGGAAGCGAATAGCTTTACCCCTGCGAGAGGCCAGAACTATGTCTTCATCTTCTTTGCAGATTTTGACAGAAACCAGATTTTCATCATCACCCAGTTTCATTGCGATCAAGCCACCTCTGCGAATATTCTTGAAATCAGTGAGCTTGTTACGGCGAACACTGCCATGTGAAGTAGCGAGCACGATATCCAGTTCATCCCAAAGGTCTTCATCTTCCGGCAAGCGCAGATATACGCTCACCCCTTCCCCGGATTCGAGCGGCAACATGTTTACCAGTGCCTTACCCCTTGATTGCGGCGTACCAAGAGGTAGTTGATAGACTTTCATCTTGTGCACGATACCGCGCGAAGTGAAAAACAGGATAGGCGTGTGAGTACTGGCAACAAAAAGATCCGAAATAAAATCTTCGTCCTTCATCGTCATACCGGCTCTACCCTTGCCGCCGCGCCTTTGCGCACGGTAGGTGTCCAGCGGAACACGCTTGATGTAACCTCCGTGAGTAATGGTGACCACCATATCCTCACGCTGGATCAGGTCCTCGATATCGTGTTCGAATTCGGATTCGATCAACTCTGTTCGACGAGGAACGCCATATTTGTCTTTTACTTCCTGAAGCTCATCAACCAGAACTTTTAACAGTTTTTCACGGCTTGCGAGAATTGCCAGGTATTCAGCAATCCTGTCAGTGATCGAGTTTAATTCTTCGGCGATCCTGTCTCTTTCAAGACCGGTCAGCCGATGAAGACGCAGGTCCAGAATAGCTTTGGCCTGAACTTCGGACATCCTGTATGTGCCATCCTCCAGAACAGGATACTCAGGGTCATCAATAAGCTCGATCAGTGGCTTGATATCCTTGACCGGCCAGGTTTTTGCCAGCAGCCCCTCTTTTGCTGTACCAGGATCAGGCGCGTTACGAATGAGCGCGATAATTTCATCAATATTGGCTACAGCCACCGCCAGACCGGCTAATACGTGAGCACGTTCACGCGCTTTGTTAAGTTCATATACAGTCCGGCGGGTAATAACTTCTTCGCGAAATTTAATAAAGGCCCCCACCATATCGCGCAGCAGCATTGTACGCGGACGTCCATGGTCAAGAGCCACCATGTTGCAGCCAAAGCTGTTTTGCAGCGGGGTATGCCGGAACAACTGGTTTAACACAACATCAGCAATGGTATTTTTCTTAAGCTCGATGACTATCCGCACACCATCACGGTCAGACTCGTCGCGCACGTCTGAAATATCTTCGACTATCTTTTCTCTGGCGACTTCTGCAATGCGTTCAAGCAGCCGGGATTTATTAACCTGATACGGAATTTCCGTGACGACAATCGCCTCACGGCCACCATTGATATCTTCGAAATGCGTACGTGACCGAATGATCACCGAACCATTACCTGTCATATAAGCGCTGCGGATCCCGCGACGGCCCAGAATAAGCCCTCCGGTAGGGAAATCCGGCCCCTGAATATGCATATTCAGCTCTTCGGTAGTGATTGCCGGATTAGCAACGTAGGCAAAACAGGCGTCAATAACTTCATTTAAATTATGCGGCGGAATGTTAGTAGCCATGCCAACCGCAATCCCCCCTCCGCCATTCACCAACAGATTGGGAATTCGTGAAGGGAGGACAACGGGCTCACTGACTGTTTCATCGTAGTTGGGAGCAAAATCGACAGTATCCTTGTCGATGTCCTCAAGCAGAGTCTCGGCAGACTTGTTCAGGCGCGCTTCGGTATAACGCATCGCCGCAGGGGGATCACCATCCATCGAGCCAAAATTACCCTGACCGTTTATCAGGGGAAGACTCATTGAAAAGTCCTGAGCCATTCGTACAAGCGCATCATAAATCGCCTGGTCACCATGCGGGTGATATTTACCCATGACATCACCGACGATGCGGGCTGACTTGCGGAATGGTTTATCCGACGTATAACCACCTTCGCGCATGGCGTAGAGAATGCGCCTGTGCACCGGTTTCAGGCCGTCTCGAGCATCTGGCAACGCACGACTGACGATAACGCTCATGGCGTAATCGAGGTAAGATTTCTTCATCTCCTCTTCAAGGGAGATGCCGGGAACTTCAATGGGTTCTGATATATCTGTCATGGTGTTGTTTTTCTAGCAGGAATAAAGGGCTGAGGCAAGCTGGGCGTTGCTTTTTTACCCGCTTAAATAACTGCGCAAAACATAATGCAGTATACCGCCGTGGCGGTAGCATGCCATCTCGTCTTCGGTGTCTATGCGGCATAGCAGATTTACGTCCTGACGGCTCTTGTCTTCACGAGTTACAGTCATGGCTATTTCTGCTCCCGGTCCTATTCCGGACAGCCCCCCGATATCGAAAGTTTCCCTTCCGGTAAGCTCCAGAGTTTTACGACTTTCCCCTTCTTTAAACTGCAGGGGAAGCACCCCCATACCAATAAGATTGGAACGGTGAATTCTCTCAAAGCTTTCAGCAATCACTGCCCGAACCCCCAGCAGCCTCACCCCCTTGGCGGCCCAGTCACGCGAGGAGCCCGTCCCGTATTCTTTTCCAGCTATTATGATCAAGGGAATTTCATTCCTCATATACTCCATGGCTGCTTCGTAAATGAACATATCTTCACCCCTTGGAAGATAGTTCGAAAAGCCGCCCTCAAGGTAAGGTACTAATTCATTACGAACCCGGTTATTGGCCAAGGTACCACGCATCATTACTTCATGATTGCCCCTGCGAGAGCCGTAAGAGTTAAAATCCCTGGGCAACTCTCCTTGCATAATCAGATAACGGGCAGCCGGGCTGCTCCTGTTGATAGCCCCGGCAGGTGAAATGTGATCCGTGGTGACAGAATCCCCGAGCATCGCCAGACATCTGGCGCCATTGATATTCTTAATTTCTTGCGGCTTTCTGGACATATCATCAAAGAATGGCGGTTTTTTAATGTAAGTAGATTCTTCGTCCCACTCATAAGTAACGCTTTTGCCGCTTTCTATTTCCTGCCATTCATTCGTGCCTTCAAAAACATTCGCATAGCGATCACGAAACATCTCTGCAGAAATACTACTAGAGACCAGATCGGCAATTTCCTGATTATCAGGCCATATATCTTTAAGGTAAATATCCTCGCCGTTTTTGCCCTGACCCAATGGATCATTCAACAAATCAACTTTCATCGACCCTGCCAGTGCATATGCCACTACCAAAGGCGGACTTGCGAGATAATTTGATTTTACGAGTGGGTTTACCCGTCCCTCAAAATTACGATTTCCGGAAAGTACCCCGCAAACATTGAGGTGCCACTGTTCGATTGCTTTTGTAATATTATCAGGAAGGGGGCCGGAATTGCCGATGCAGGTTGTGCATCCATAACCCACCAGATTAAAACCGAGCGCATCCAGATCTTTTTGCAAACCAGCTTTTTGCAGGTAATCGCTTACAACTTGCGATCCCGGAGCAAGCGAAGTCTTGACCCATGGCTTCACATTAAGACCTTTAGCCACCGCATTCCTTGCCAGCAGACCCGCTCCGATCATCACAGACGGGTTAGAGGTATTGGTGCAACTAGTTATTGCCGCAATTACGATATCTCCGTGATTCAATTCAAACCTGGCATCTTCCAACTGTACACCCCCGAGCGAGGGATCAGGGCCTTCAAAATTTTGCTGTCCGACCTCTGAAAGGGTAATCCGGTCCTGCGGGCGCCTGGGCCCGGCCAGCGACGATTCCACAGCAGAAAGATCCAGCTCGATCATATCCGAGAAAACCGGATCCGGCATTCCGCTCTCTCGCCACAAACCCTGCTCTTTCGCATAGGCCTCAACCAGTTTTATACGGTGCGGGTCACGACCGGTCAGTTCAAGATAATTGATTGTTTCCCTGTCGACCGGAAAAAAGCCGCAAGTGGCTCCATATTCCGGCGCCATATTGGCAATAGTGGCCCGGTCCGCCAGTGACAGATTGTCAAGCCCGTCACCGTAAAACTCAACGAATTTACCCACCACTCCATGTTTTCTCAGTATCTGGGTCACGGTGAGAACAAGATCAGTAGCTGTAGTTCCTTCTTTCATGGCACCGGAAAACTTAAAACCAACCACTTCCGGAATACGCATCGATACAGGCTGCCCCAACATAACCGCTTCCGCCTCGATACCGCCCACCCCCCAGCCCAGCGCACCGAGGCCGTTTATCATCGTGGTATGTGAATCGGTGCCAACCAGGGTCTCCGGGAAAACATGGTTTTGACCATTTTGATCTTCTTCTACCCATACCGCCTGGCCCAGATACTCCAGGTTAACCTGATGACAAATTCCTGTTCCAGGTGGCACTACGCGGAATTTTCTGAAAGCATCCTGCCCCCATTTCAGGAAGGCATAGCGCTCATAATTGCGTTCAAACTCCAATTCTACATTTGTTTTAAAAGCTTCAGGAGAGCCAAACTTATCTACCGTAACGGAATGGTCTATAACTAAATCCACCTGTGACAATGGATTGATCATCTCAGGGCTGCCACCCAGCGACTTGATTGCATCTCTCATAGCGGCAAGGTCTACTATTGCTGGTACACCTGTAAAATCCTGCATCAAAACACGGGCTGGCCGGAAGGCAATCTCCTGTGCCGATCTCTTGTCCTCAAGCCACGAATACAAAGCCCGGATAGTGTCAGTAGTAACAATATGCCCGTCTTCATAACGTAAAAGGTTTTCCAGCAGAATCTTCAAAGAAAAAGGCAAGCGGGAAATATCACCCAGTTTCTCCTGTACTGCCTGCAAGGAAAAATAGCTGTACTCCTCGCCGTCCACATTGAGATTTTTTTTGGTTTTCAAGGTATCCGAACCTGTAAATTCCATGGCTAATTCCGCTGGTTTCTTTATGAACAACTAATGTAACCGATAGTCAGGCAAGGGTAAAAGTCTTTTAAACCATAATACAAAAGCATAAAAACAGTAAAATCCTGACATACCTGCGCCAGTTTTTTGCCACAATCTGCTGGCATTATTAAAGATAGAATTCCGGTTCTCCTATGTTTTGGTTTCCAGGCCGGTTTCGCCAGTTTAGAGATACAACCGCCATAGCCAAGTTCAGCCGCTGCCCCTTCCCAGGACAGCGGCTTTTTTTAAGCTGTATTTCTAGCGATATCGCTCAGGTTTTACACCGCATCGACCATGTATTTCTTCAGAAACCGAGTCGTATTCTTCCATACTGTCCACTTCCTGCTGCATACGGTTTTGCTCCTCGAGCATAAGGAATTCTACCGATTCCACATTTTTACCGATATGCCGGGACATTTTCTCGCGGATTACGGGGATTTCTTCAGTGTAATAAGGTCCTATAGCGCCAGATTCATTTACCGCTTTCTGGACAGAAAGACCTATCACTCTTGCATATTTGTTTGCGATCCTGCGATCTGTGGCGACATGTTTTTTCTCATGGTCCAGGACCGCTTTATGCGCACAGGTTCCTGGCCTGAATTCCTTTGCAACATAAATCACCGGGTTAAGTTCTAAAGTCACTGTTACCTTATTGAAGTACAGACAAGCCAGATCGTAATCAGGATATCCAACTCCACCAAACTCGATTGAATAGCCAATAGACATTTTTCCTCTGTGCAGCCCGTACACCAGTTGCTCTTCATGGCGTCCATAAGGAGAAATCGTATCGGATTTCATTCTTTGGAGATCCGCCACTGATTTGGTGTAATCGTAGGCTGTGGGAGCGGTTTTAGGAATAACCTCAACCAACGGAGCCTTAGGCACACGGCATTCCACCGGATTGGCGGCCAGTAAAAAAAGTCCCGCTGCTGCAAACAGATCAATTCCCGACATCAGCCCAAATCAATAAAAAAAACATATTCTATCATCAATATAAATTTTTTAACAAAATCATACCTTCTTTATTTTACCTTCGAAGAATGCTAGTTTTCGAGCAATATTCCAAGCCCCTAAGGGAGGAAAGTTCAAATGAATGTACTAGGCAACCTGCTGCTATTCGCACTGGATGTGTATATGTGGATTATCATTGCGGAAGTGGTGATAAGCTGGCTGATCGTCTTTGACGTTATCAATGTACGTCATCCCAAGGCGCAGAGCCTTATGACACTGGTCACAAAACTCACAGACCCGGTAATGAAGCCAATACGCAAGGTTATCCCGCCGATAGCCGGACTGGACCTGTCGCCGATCATAGCGATATTCGGGATAATGCTGGCACAGCAGATTGTAGTCGGAATTTTCTATGGATAATGCCTTGATTATTGACGGCAAGGCTCAAGCGCAGATTTTAAGAAAAGAGATTGCCGCCGAAACAGCTAATTTACCTTACAAACCGGGATTAGCAGTTATTCTTGTAGGCGAAGATCCGGCAAGCCAGACTTATGTGGCAGGCAAGATCAAAGCCTGCAAGCAGGCAGGAATCCGCAGTATCGAGAATTCTCTGCCTGCCAATGCAACAGAAGATGAAGTTGCTGTCTTGATAAACAAACTCAACCGCGACCCTCAAGTACATGGAATCCTTCTGCAATTGCCGCTACCGTCTCATCTAAGTGAAGATAAGCTGGTACAGATGATTGATCCAGCCAAAGATGTTGACGGCCTTACGGTTATTAATGCTGGTAGGTTATTCGCAGGGCTTGAAGGCCTGGTTCCATGCACACCGCAAGGCTCCCTTTCATTGATTAAAAGTGTCCGCGAAGATCTGACCGGTCTTAACGCAGTAGTTATCGGACGGTCCCTGCTCTTCGGCAAACCCATGGCTCAGCTTCTTCTACGAGAAAACTGTACAGTTACAACAGCTCACTCTAAGACCCGAAATCTTCCTGAAGCATGCAGTCGCGCAGATATACTGGTGGCTGCTACGGGACGGGCGGAGATGGTTAAAGGTGACTGGATCAAACCAGGTGCAATTGTAATCGATGTTGGCATCACAAGAATCGAACGAGAAGGTAAAGCCAGATTGGTAGGAGATGTGGACTTTGCCGAGGCTTCAAAAGTTGCAGGAGCCATTACCCCGGTACCCGGTGGCGTTGGCCCGATGACAATCGCTTTCCTTTTAAAGAATACTCTTGAAGCAGCTAGATCTCTTGAGAAATAACTTTATTCCGTTGGGGCTGTTTTAAAATCAGATACCCAAGTAATGCCGAAGCTATCGATCCTACCAGAACTCCCACTCGAACGGCGGCCTGCATTTCTATATCGGCAAAAGCAAGGCCTCCGATAAACAAAGACATGGTAAAGCCTACACCACAAAGAACCGAGATCGCGTAAAGCTGGCACCAGCTTGTGTGAGCCGGCATTTTAGCGATACCGCTTTTGATCGTAAAAAAGAGCGCCGAGAAAACCCCTAGCTGCTTTCCTATGAATAATCCAAAAATAATTCCCAGTGTTACCGGATCAGTCAAATCATCCCAGCCAAACCCTTGCAACGGCACCCCGGCATTAGCAAAGGCAAACAAAGGCAATACGCCAAAAGCTATCCATGGATGGAGGGAATGCTCCAGCATTTTGGAAGGGGAATGCCCGGGACGTCTTTGACTGCCAAGAGGAATAAACATTGCGGATATCACACCGGCCAGAGTTGCATGAATACCGGATTCAAGCAAAGCCCCCCACAATATAATCCCGAACAAGACATAAGGAGCAATTTTAAGGACTCTTGCCAGATTTAGCAAAACAAGCCCCATAAGAGCTGCTCCCGCGAACCATAATGGAAACATAGTGACGCCGTGAGAATAAAAAATAGCGATAATCAATATGGCCCCAATGTCATCAATAATTGCAATAGCAGTAAGAAGGATTTTGAGGCTCAGAGGCGCGTGCCTGCCAACAAGGGAAAGAACTCCTAGAGCGAAGGCAATATCAGTCGCTGCCGGGATAGCCCATCCATACATACCTGGACCATTATCAACGTTAATCAGCCAGTAAATTCCAGCCGGAGCTACAATGCCTCCAATCGCTGCCAGAACCGGCAGCAGGGCACTTTTTCGATCTGCCAGTTGTCCTTCCACTATTTCCCGTTTGATCTCAAGACCAACAAGAAAGAAAAACAGAGCCATTAACCCATCATTGATCCAGAGTAAAAGAGACTTTTTTATTTCCTTGTCAAATTCGTAGCCGTGACCTTCGAACCCAATCCGGAAATCAATATTATTCAGGAAGAAATCATAAAACTGGTAAAAAGGCGTGTTAGCTAAAATCAGCGCAAACACTGCCGCTATCACCAGCAAAATACCGCCCGAGGCCTGCAACTGGAAAAACTGCCGGGTCATCTGTATGAAACCTTTGGATGTTTGCTTGGCGACAGCCTCAATCTCCAGCACCCTGTTTTCAACATCGGCCACCAGATGCTCCATCCTGTCTTCCAGTTTTTTGATCCTGCGCAACAACAAATTGTGTGAAGCGAAATCAACCAGTTTTTTTGTTAACTTATGAAGCTTATGAATCATTTCGGTCAGTGCACTCATTAATCAGCTATTTCTTTCCCGCCCAGTAAATTACTTCGTTATCACTCGCAATCAGCTTTTTATCCTCACTGCGCTTATAAACATAAACGCCCAGCACCGACAATCCAATACCCCATATTGCGCCCAGCGATGCCATTGCATTCAAAACATAAGGGGCTTTTTCGGTATCAAATATAATTACGTAAGCAATGCCAAACATCTGAGCCGCCCAGGTAAAAGCCATCAAGTAACCAAACGTCGGGCGCATACGTCTGACATACTTATCCCCGGATGCGACCTCGTTCCGCAAACTTTTATTTATTTCTGAAAGGGTTGAGGCGCGTTCTTCAATTTTCATGCGAACAATCTCTTCCGCATGACGATGGGCTTCTTGTAGTTGGTCTTCCGATATCCCGCCGTTTTGCAGAGCCTTCTCCACATGCTCCAATGATTCCTTCGCAGTTTTTGCAACAGGATTATCTATAGTCTCCAACGCCTCAGCCACCACCGAAACAAGTATGGGAAGACCAACTCTGGCAAGAATAGTAGCAAGCATGTTTTTCTCCAATTATAACAAATACTGATTTCTTCACTTACTGAAATGCATCGACAAGTTTTGGAACCTGCCGGATTAGTCGGGGTTGGCTCGTTTTAATAAACCAGCCAAAAGGAGACTTTTTATGAGGAAACTTTTCTATACTACAGCGATTGCAATTCTGCTGGCCTCACCGGCAAGTGCTGTACAGGCTGCCGGGCAACAACATTCCGCAGGCAGTCAAAGCAGTAAAACCCAGCAACAAACATATGGTGGAACCGAACTACAATTGGGACCCTCAACTGTCCGGGAAATCCAGCAAGCACTGAACGAACAAGGCTTTGATCCCGGAAGTATTGATGGAGTCTGGGGCCAAAATACTTCTACGGCCCTTCAGGATTATCAACGTAACGCCGGACTTTCCCCCACCGGCCAGCCAAATGCCAGGACGCTTCAGGAATTAGGCGTCGACATAGCCGGACTTTCCGGTGGTGATATGGATCAAGGCAGCCAGCAGGGAATGGGTTCCGGAATGCAAGATGGCCAACAAGGTACGAATCAGGACATGGGTCAGGACATGGGTCAGGACATGGGCCAGGGCCAGATGAACCAAAATCAAATGGGCCAATAATTTTTCCCTGAAACTGAAATAACCCTTGCTCCGGAATTTTCCGGGTAAGGGTTATTCATACAAACCTGAAAAAGATATGCTTCCCGATAACCGCCAAAGGCTTTTCGCCTTTTGACCAGTATGGACTTGCTCCGGCGGCGTGATAGTGTGTTGCGCCACAAACAGGATCCTGCAGGACGCCCGCTACTGCTCTTCTGGCGATACGCATGGCCGTTGCGAAATAGAGATCTTCTTCACAAACATCCAGTACCTTGCGAAAATTGGGATCAGAGCGGTTCCAGCAAGAGAATTGATACGGCTTCTGGCATACCTGAATGATGTTATTCCCCCACCAGTAACCGCCTTTTTCTTCCGAGATTCCAACTCTGTTTAGCACGACAGCGGCGACAGCTTGCATACCTGCGGAACCTTCTCCTCTGGCCTCGCCCCAGATAGTGCGGGCAAGCGTATCTATCTCCAGTTCCTTGTAATATGCATGCGCGGCTGCATCCCGCGCACCGCTGTCAGGCAGCGGCGTAAGCGTTTTATTTCTCATGATCTTATCCTGTTAAATGGCTTGAGATTGCTTTTCGACCCGAAGCGCCTCGGTTTTGAGGGCTGTTGCATCCAGCTTCGCCTCTATGCGCAGCAAGTGGCTGACCAGACGGTTTTCGAGTTCCTTGAGGTCCGTATGCGAGGCGTAGTTTTTTGCGACTTCCAGCTTGAAAGCAGAAAGCCCTTCGCGCATCTGGCTGCCGCGCGTTTCCATGTTCTCGCGCATCAGAGCGAGCCCTTCTTCAGATTCACGGCGCACCCGCCAGACCATAAGCAGCAAACCGGACAAAGCCGGCAGATCAATTACCGTGATCCACCAGATAAGGTCGTTAGATAGTAAGTTCATGATATTCTTCCCATTTGTGTCATGCCCGCCTTGTGCGGGCATCCGTATCCCCGCATAAAGCGGGGATGACAATTAGACGTGAAATTCTGTTTTCGCCTTTTGACCTTTGGAGCCTGGCCGCCAGCTTTGCCCTCCTCCCGATCCTGCGGCCTTGAGACGAACCGGCTCAAGCGACAGAGCTCCGGCAACGGCATCAAGACCATCATCATGGCCCCGGCTGGCTCCGGGCCGCCATTCGCGCATTTCGTTGATAAAAGGCGTATCTATAACGCTCTCATGAGCGAACAGGGATTTCGCCGCCAGCACTGCATCAAAGGCTTCCAGAATGCGCAGGTCCTTGGGTCTGCGACTGGAGATTTCCCGAACTGCGCAAGAAACTTTCATTCTGGTTAGTTCCTGTCTCAAAATTCCCGGCAGAAAACGCCCAAGGCCATTTATTTCCAAAGCGACAGAAGGGAGATACAGGTCTTTGACGATTTCAGAAACCAGACGGCATTGGGATGTTGCTTCATCTGTTCCTTCCGATTTTGGAGCTGATATATACTCAATCCTGTGCAAATAATACCTGCTCTGCTCATCGGTAAACACGCAAGCCAGAACGCTGCTATCCCCGCCCGCCCTGCCGAAAGCCGGGTCCCACCATGCGCTGGCGGAAACTATGCGCTTATCGCCAATGAATAATGCCTGTAGCTCTTTCACAAAATTAAGCGGTTCAGAATAGATTTGCAGCAAATCAGGATCCAGGCGCCCGTCAGCTATATTTACGGGCTCGAGCAGCATCTGGCTGCGAAATTTGTTCGGCCCGGTGGACAGGCGGATGCGTTCGATATCCTCAGGAGCAAATCTTTCCGGCCATGCGCTTCGCCCTTCTTTATCGAGCACCGGCATTTTAAGCTCTTGATAGCCTTTCAAAAAACCTTTGGTATTGTAAATAGTCTCAAATGTATGCGGCGTACCCACGTACATTTGCGTACCCCCCGGTACAAGAACGTACTCTGTCTCAGCAAGTCTTTCCCTTAACTCCCGTCTTTTCTCGGCGGTATCGCAGGTATTGGGTACTTCAACATCGTCACAGATAATAACGTCCGCCCGGCTGCCGGTGATGTTGGAAGACACGCCCCGCGCCATCATCGACGGATCACGAAGTTCCAGTTCCCGGCGCACGGTAAAGCGGTCACTAGCCCACTGGTCACGATTTTCCGGCTTTAAATGGGGTGCAAGCGGGTGGCGTTCGATAATACGCCTTACGTTCCTGACCATTTTTTTAGCGAGCATAAAATCAGCCGCCAGAACCAGTATCCTTAAATCCGGCTGAACGTATAAAAGCCATGCGGCAAACAGACCTACCAGCGTGCTTTTTCCGCATGAGCGAAACGCCATCAGCAACAAACGCTTGTCGCCATGCTTCCAGCAATTCTCCATCCAGAAGGCTATTTTGAAATGTACATCGGGAGTGCTTTGCCCCTGCCTCTGATTCCAAATCGAGAGGAAGACCGGAAAACCCACGACGCTTTGTGACATGCATATCTATCCTTCATTTCCCAAAAAAAAAGCCGCCCGAAGGCGGCTTTGCGATTTCATTTGCATTCACTTAACTTACTAAACGCCAATCACCGTCATTACCGGCGAACTCCCTTCGTTCAGCAAATTCAACTTCGTCCAACTCTGCTAAATCCTGACAAAGTTTCACTATGTCGGAATTACCTCCAGCATGCTCAATATATATTCCTCGTATTAGAAGTTCAGCCGGTCCTGGCAAGGAGGTTTGCCCTTTCTCCCACCTGGCAATAGACTGAGAATCCACATTAAGAAGCGCAGCCAGCCGTTTCTGCGAAAGTTCCATTTCTAGTCTCAAAAATCGCATTTCCTTTGGCGACATCCTCTTAAGAGAAGTAGCAATTGCCATTCCTATAGCCTTATGAAGATCATCAAGATGAGAAATGGAAATAGCCCCGCCATAGGGAGTTTTACTCACCTTGTATCCATTCTGCAGGTAAATATTATCCAAGCCGCTATCTATGTAATGGTACATTTTTTCCACCTTTAGAAGACTGTTACAACAATTGCCTCGTCCTCAAAACTTACGGCAACGGCTGCCGAAACATCCATACCGCTAACCGCCCTAACCATTGTACATCGCCAGCATCCGTGAACATCCCTGTAAGGTCCTTCCACCACCCGCCCTTTTCGCAAGCATGATAAAACATGCCGTCTTGTGATATTTCTCTCCTTCATCCGATTCCGAGCATGTTTAGTAATTTTAACGTTATCGGAATCTTCCGCGAGGCGATGTACATGCCTCGCGATATCATCAGGTGACGGATTGTAGGAAAGCACCTCATTCATCACCTATCAATATGATAGGTTAATATTATCACGTCAATCCTTAATAGTGTATTAACAACTATCATTTTGATAGGTTCCTGCCTTCGCATTATAATTATCTAACTCTTCCTCAGCGGTCGCCATCATCGCGCTCAGGATAGCCTTGTCGTTAGTATCTTCGCCTTCGCCGGGAAGATCGGCCCAGCGCGCCAGCTTGATCAAAAGCTCAATATGGGCGATAGCGACCTTGCAGGCGTTATGATGGGCTGTAAATTCCCTGGCTTTGTCGGAAGCGTCCTGCTCTGAGAACTGCTGGTATGAAGTGAGCGCTCTGGCTATTGCATCCGGCAGGAACTCCGCAATCTGGGAGCGTGTGGTCTCTTCGATTTTCTGGTTCATTGTTACTCTTTGCTGTTTGGATGTATCAGCTGAATTTGCTGAGGATGTACCATTGGCTGCCATTGGAAACGACTGTGATGGCATTAAACTGGCTTGCTAACGGCTGCGAATAACCATCCGGACCACTTCCGCCCTGCTCGCTTACGGTTACGGCATTGGATGAAGTATCGGTCTTTTTGATGGTCACTGTCCGCCCGATAGCTTCCGGAGCATTAGCGGGAGGCAGTCTTGCCGTCAGCGCCCCGCCATAGCTCGAGAGCAGGTAAACATCGACGGCCATATCAATATCGTACGTGCCCGTACCATCGAAATAACGGGTATTTCCAGCCGTACGGTTGGAGGAGATAACATGCCACTCTGAACCGTTAGACAGTACCGTCACATAGTCGTTCTCACCGCCGAGATAAAATGATCCGCCATCAGGGCCTGTTCCGCCATCTTCAGTAACAGTGATAATATTGGCAGAGCTGTCGATTTTTTTGATGGTCATCTGAGCGCCGGTAGCATCCGCGGCTGCTGGCAATTGAACCGTTAATGCGCCGCCAAATGAAGAAACCAGATGTACGCTGTGTGACAGGTCGAGACTGACCGTACCTATTGAATCTATGTATTCTGTGTCATATCGCTGAAGCGTTGCAGTCAGGTCAGTTACTTTCGAGCGTTGCAAATAGTTCTTATAAGGATATCCGGCGTTGTACGCTGTGTATTCCCCACCTGATAAATCCCGGATCGCTGCGCCGTCACTCATCGAAAGCAGGTTAAAGATCGAAGTTTCCAGCGAACCGCTTTCGAGTTTGATATTCGGCACCAGATTGGAGCTTTCGGCATAAGGATTTATCAGCAGCGTTTTATTGGAATTAGCGCCGATGATAAAACACCCTTGCGCACTGGCGCCATTGACATTGGCCTCGCAGTCTATGAATGAGTTGTTGAAGCTGCCATGCTCGACGTAAAAACCGGCGTTACTGGTAAGCGCGCTTTTTGAATAAACCCGTACCTTGTCAAATCTATTGGCGTTAGGCGTATCGCCCGCTCCGCTTTTGGTCAGGTGTACCCCGTTTACAAGTGGCTGCTCTATTAAAACCTTAGAGAAATTGTTCCAGTAACAGGGCTTGCCGGTGTCATTATAACCATCAAGCTGTATGCCGGTGTTGGCGCCGATAATTACCATGTCAGAAACAACATTCTGGGTGCATTCGCTGACCGATCCTAAGAGTTTTATAGCAACATCACCGCCAGTAATCCGAAGATTACGGATCTCGCTCTGGTATTCGGATATTTCAATCGCATTAAAGCTGTTTGACTGGCATTCAATAACAGATGATTGCCCCGCCCCGATCAGGCTTTTGCGCGCTGCGAGATTAATAGTCGCTGAAATCAGATAAGTCCCTGCTGGCAGGAATACTGCGTCATGCGCTTGCAATGCATTTTGTATAGATGTCGTATCATCGGTAAGTCCGTCACCAACCGCGCCGAAGTCCTTTACAGAAACCAGGTCAGCGGCCTTGTCGGTGATCGATCTTGTGACCGCGCCCGTACCGTTCGCGGTAAAGGAAGGCGGGACCATGCTGTCGCCCGGTTCAAATATGGTGGGGTTGCCGTCGCCGTCAAAGCCGAAGACCTTGCCGCAGCGCACGCCCTTATCCGGCAGAACGGACGTTCCCGGAGTTTCATGATCGCCATAGCGGAGCATTCCCGCCTGATAGCGCTCAACCCGCTGGATTGAAGCCGTGAGATAATCAAGTTCGTTATTGATAGCGCGCGCAGAAAAATCCCCGCCTTCCAGAAAATCCGTCACACGCTCCAGAGGCAATAACCGCTCCAGAGTTATGACCGAGCCTTCGGCGGGAGCGGTATCAAAAGTCACGCTTCCGCCAATCGTATTGCCAGCGCCCGCGACCGTATAGCCGCTGACCTGCCTTGCGCCGTTGAGATATACGGCCATGTCCTCGCTGGCGAAGATCGGAAAAGGATAATCGAATTCAGTATCCGTTCCGTTCGCAAGATACCTTACCAGCGGTTCCACCGCCGGCATTTTGATGTGTTCTGTCATAGGGCTTTTCCTTTATACAAAGATTCTGTCATTCCGAACGAATGTGAGGGATCTTTGGAATGACAAATTTGGTAAGATCCCTCCGCTTCGCGTTCGGGATGACAAATAAAGATCACAAAATACTGTGAATAAATCTGGGCTGGATTTGTCTGACTTGTTTTTTTAAGCCATTGAAACAAGACGGTTTGAGTAGCATAGATCTTGTCATCCCGAACATTACGTAGCAATGGAGGGATCTTTGGAATAACAACCGGGAAAGATTCCTCGCTTAACGCTCGGAATGACAAACTTAGTGAAACCAGTCTTCGGCCAAATCCCGCCATTCGGGATTTGCAGATTGAACAAGCTTGTTTTTCTTTTCCCGTCGCCAGGCTTTAATTTCTTTTTCCCGAACAATGGCCGCATTAACGTCAAAGCAATGCTCAAAATGGACAAGGCGGTCGATATTGTATTTCTGTGTAAAACCGGGAACGGAATGACTCTTGTGCTCATACATCCGGTGCTCAAGATCATTCGTCATACCTACATACATGCGCTTACCATCCCAGTTCGTCAGTATGTAGACGTAGTAATTGTGTCCGTTTGGCCTCATGAGTAATTTCTAAAATAAGTAAACAACTTTGTCATCCCGAGCATCGCGAAGCGATGGAGGGATCTTTGGAATAACAAACCAGAAAAGATTCCTCGCTTAACGCTCGGAATGACAATGAAGAAAAGCATTAAAACTTGGTAGCGCGTTCCAGTTGCTGCTTTTCTTCGAGTTGAGAGCGCTGGAGGACGTTGATGCTACGCTGGTTATCAAGGTTCATATCAAGGGCCTTGCTCTTTAAAGCATCCAGCCTTTCGCGTTCTTCACGCTCCTCGTCACTTTCGTCAAAAAGTCCAAGCAGAACAGCCTGCGCACTGCCGCCACTTGAACCGGTACCGGAAGCTCCGAACTGCGCTGTCTGCCGAGCCATAGCGCGTTTTAATGCCGCCTGGCGCGCACGAGCGGCAGCCTTGGCGTCAAGCGCAAGCTTTTGCTTATCGAGCGACGAAGCCTGCGCGTCTTGCGCTTCCTGCAATCTCTGGGTTTCGGCCAGTTGTTTTAAAGCAAGATCCTGATTTGCGACCAGCTCGCGGCGACGCTGCTCTTCCTTGTCAATTTCCGAAGCCCCGGCAATTGCCTCAACCACACCGGCAATATTGCCAAGTACCGGCGAAACTGCACCTGTGAGTACTCCAATCTGTTGAATGCCGCTTAGGACGCTGGCAGGCGATAATCCACCCATTTTCGTTTCCTTTGTTTATGAAGTTAGTCGTTAACCTTCAGCTCTGTCGTCACTGACAGCAGAGTGAAAGGCAGTGGCGCGTTCTGCTCGATACGCCATAAAGATGTTGTGCCGTCGACTTTCCAGCCGAAAGCTCGAACCCTGATATCGCCGCTCACCTGCGGCGGCGGCCCCAATATTGTGTCTTCGCCGATCTGTTTTAGCGATACATCCTTGAGCCCCCGCCCGACATCAAGACGCAGGGCGGCAGTCTCATAAAGCCGGAATACGGCTTCAACCATGCGGACTTTTCGCGCACCTCCGGCAGCGCCCATTTCGCCCGGCGGGCAAGGCTCAATGATATGCGTGTAAGGAAGGCCAATTTCCAAATTGCTTGCGGCATCCTTCAGAACCACCTTGCCACCAGAGACAACAACCGGATCATTCACTTACCCATCGGCCACCAACAGAACCTGTTTACCCCCC
>CAZJRT010000006.1:2451-22532 GCA_964548445.1 uncultured Pseudobdellovibrionaceae bacterium | reverse complement strand
AAGCACGGAGTGCCCGCCGCACAAGGGTCGGTGGGATCTAACTATCCGGATCGGCCGACTGAATTCAGTGCCCAGGAATATAAACGCGGCACTATAGGCATGGCCCGCTCTCAGGCTCCAGACAGCGCTAATTCAAAATTCTTTATTTGTTTTGATGATACCGAATGTGAATTCCTGAAAGGTCAGTACACATTTCTTGGCCAGGTCATTGACGGTATGGAATATATCGATGCCGTTGCTGTTGGCGACCCACCGGCCCAACCCACCAAAATCGAAAAAATGGTCGTAGCAGCGGACGACGCTGAATAAAATCGAACCAAACTAACTCTTAACTCATTGGTCTGTCTGTATTGCAAAACGACTAGCGGAGAACAGGCAGGCCAATGAATAATAATGACTGGTGGCGCGAAGCAGTTTGTTCCTGCATAGCAATATGAATTAGCTATCAATCTCCAGGAGGAGAACGATAACTCATCTTTGAACTTTGTCCGGTATTTCCTGCCAAAGACCTCATCTCTAATAAATTCTGCAATTCCGGAGAATCTTCGGATAACACTGTTTATCTGCCCCCTTATGGATTGTATATTGGCAAAAAGCTTTAACAAAAGGTGCCAGATTTATCATGAATAAAAACGATAAGGATTGGTGGCGAGGGGCCGTCATCTATCAGATTTATCCGCGTTCTTTTATGGATTCCAATGGTGATGGAATTGGAGATCTGAGAGGGATTTCTGAAAAGCTGGAATATGTAGCCCGCCTTGGAGTTGATGGCATCTGGATATCGCCTTTTTTCAAATCTCCGATGAAAGATTTCGGATATGACGTGGCCGATTATCGTGAGGTAGATCCGATATTCGGGGATCTGGAAGATTTTGACCACATGCTGCAAAAGGCTCACGACCTTGGCCTGAAGGTAATCATTGATCAGGTGCTGAGCCATACTTCCGATAGACATCCATGGTTTCAGGAAAGCCGTAAAAATCATACAAATAATAAGGCTGATTGGTATGTATGGGCCGATCCCAAAGAAGATGGAAGTCCGCCAAATAACTGGCAGTCGGTTTTTGGCGGTCCTTCATGGAAATTCGATATCAGACGTGGACAGTATTACCTGCACAACTTTCTTACCGAACAGCCTGATCTAAACATTCACAACCCTCAAGTCCGTGAAGCTTTGAAAGGTGAAATGGCCTTCTGGCTGGATCGCGGCGTCGACGGCTTTCGTCTGGATGCGATCAACTTTGCCCTGCATGATGTCTCACTCAAAGACAATCCTCCGGCAAAAAATGCGCGCTCAATAAATTTTGGAGTGGTGACACCCGAGAACATGCAACAGCATATATATGATCGTGATCATAAGGATATGACTGAATTCCTCGAAGATATCCGCATATTGATGGATAAATACGAAGACAGAATGCTTGTAGGAGAGGTTGCCGAAGCGGGAGTTAAACTGGCGGCTCTTTATACTCGAGGCATGAAAAGATTACATACCGCTTACAATTTCAGCCTGCTTGGTGGAGAAAAGCCTGTCGCCTCGATGTTCCGCAATGCTATCGAGGATTTTGCTACTGAGTCAGGAGGAGAAAGCTGGCCATCATGGGCATTTTCCAATCATGATGTTCCCCGGGTGGCAAGCCGCTGGCACCCGAACAAAGAGGGGCACCATCACGATCCACGTTTATCCAAAATGCTTATAGCGCTGCTGTGCAGCCTTGGCGGCACAGTGTTTATCTATCAGGGAGAAGAGCTTGGCTTACCAAGCTCCAGCGTCCCGAAGGCTGATCTTCAGGATCCATGGGCGAGAGAAATCTGGCCGGAAGCTGAAGGAAGGGATATTTGCCGGACGCCAATGCCCTGGTATGATGAACCCGGTGTTGGATTTACTTCCGGCGATCCCTGGCTTCCCATAGCTGACGAGCATCGCCTTTTGGCGGTGGCAAGGCAGGAAACGGCTCCGGAATCAACCCTGCACTTCACAAGAAATTTTCTGACTTTCCGCAAAGAAACCGTGGAGCTCGAAAAGGGGGCAATCGAATTCATTGATACTTCAAGTGAAACAATACTCGCTTTCACCCGCCGAATTCCCGGCAAGGATAAGGGCCTGTTTTTTGTTTTCAATATTAAGGGGGAATCGGATCAGTTCGACTATGGGGCCAGTGATATCAGCACGGCTCCACCATTCGAAAGTGATGTATTTAGCGAGATTAGAAATAGCGACAAAGCAACAATAAGTCTGCCACCCTACGGCATGTTTATCGGCAAACTTAATAGATAGAAATAACTGCCTTATTCGGATTTTCCGGCAGAACTTTTCTTGCCTGAGCTTTTTTTGCTGGAAGATTTTTTACTCTTTGAAGCCGGTTTGGCAGCTTTTTTCGTTTCCTTCTTTTGCTCTTTCGGCTTGTCCTCTGGTTCTTCTGGCGACTCTTTATCTTCTTCCGAAGTTTTAGGGTACTCAATGGAATGAAAAATATCGATCATGAGACGAACCAGCTTGTCTATACGATTTGGATCATGAAGAGGATCATTTGTCTCATAACGCAGCAGCAAATCTTCTGTATCAAAAATCGTTAGAAAAGATGAACGTTCATTTTTAAAAAGGCGATGCATGGATTTCATCCGCTCTTCACTGAGAAATTCATCCATATCCTTTTTGCTATCTGTTTTAGCCAGATAACCGGGAGACCATAGATCAACTTTTGGAACAAACTGATCGGGGAGTTCCAGGACTTCAACCAGATTCACCAAATCTCCACTTGCGATCGCGCCAGACATCGGCAAAGTGCTTGTACCCATAATTTCTACAACAGAGCGAAACCTTGAGCCTCTTGCATCTAATGTGGCCTGTTGTTCGGAATACACATTAACCCGAAGACCATTAAACATTCCATGCACTGCCGGTGAAGAGAATAATTTCCCCTGATCAAATTTCAGTTTGTATTTCGAAGCAAATTTTTCCCATGATTTCTTCTGGGCGAACAGAACATTCATCGACCAGACAAAAGCACCGGCAACAAATGCCGATAATAAAACCCAGAGCAATATCCAAATATTAATCACAGTTGCAGTTTTCGTTCGTTAATACAGTTGCTTTTATTCAGTTTACCTCTAAAAGACAATGTATGCCACAATCGAACGAAACTGCAACAGAACTTAATTCAGCTCATAGATACCGGTTTTTTGTTATTGGGCAGCAACTTTAGGACTTGCCTGCCCTCCCTCCTCCTGGGCAAGAGACCTGGCGCTTAGCAGTAATTCCTGATTGATCGCACCCATTATACGCCGGGCATTTTCTGACATGATCTCGTCCATACCCATATCCTGAGGATCGCACATATACATAAGCGCATGAAGATGCGCCAGATACTTCTGGCAACGCTCCATGGATAATCTTGCACAAATTACGTAATTCGACTCAATTGACTTGTTTTGCATTTTAACCCCATTTACAAGTTTTTTGTTTTATTGAGAACACTATTTACACCGTTTTATGTATAATGGCAAGGAATTTTTGCAAAAAAGTATGCCGCGCTTGACTTTTTGTTGTTTCGCTTTAGTATACGTCTGAAATGATTACACGATCTCAATGTCGGGCCGCTCGGGGCCTCTTAGGATGGACACAGCAAGAGCTGGCGTCTGCAGCCGACATTTCCAAAACTGCTATTATTAATTTTGAGCGCGGAACCGGGGACATTAAAAGAGATACCCTTCGGCAGATCAGACACGCCTTTGAATCCCAAAAAGTACAGTTTGGCGACATGGACTGCGTACGAAGGCGCGCAGAGCAAAGCTCCATACTTGAAGGGCCTGACAAACTTTTCGAGATTTTAAGAAAGGCCAGCATAGAAGCCAATAATGGCGACGGAGAAATACTGATATCATTTCTGAACGAGCAGGAAATCCTGAAACGGAACCTTGAGTCTTTTTATGAGATAACTCAAACCTGGGAAAAAAACGGGACCAAAGTTCGCTATCTGCTTGGCAACGGCGAATTTCTCTTCCTTCAGCCATCCGCGGAATATCGGTGGGTCCCTGAAGATTTGGGCAATTACGGAGTAACCACTATTATATATGGTCCTTTCGTTGCCCTCAGGTTCTGGAATAGCGATTCTTATGTTGTTATTGAAAGCCCGGAAATCGCCAGACTTGAGAAGGCCAGGTTTGAGACAATCTGGAGACTGGGTAAAATACCGCCTGTCCGGATGGCCGGAGAAAACAGAACCGACACACCCCGCACAGGCGTTAACGAATAACAACTTGGTTTATTGCAGCCGAATTTGCCCCGCCTCGTCTTCATGGGACGATATAACATGGCTCATCATTGGATAAGGCACAGAGAAAGAAAATATCCTGTTATCCTGCATGGATGATTTCTGGATAATCTTTTCCCGCTGCTCCTCCATCCGTCGAGTAATACCTGCTACTTCAGCTATCAAATCACTAGCCTTGTTTACATCAGCATCCCGCATTACTTTTGTATCCTCGGAAGATTTTAGCATTTCTACTACCAGCTCATTTTGATGCGCCTCAAGAGACATGGCTTTTTGGTCAAGTATTGCAGTTTGCCGCTCCAGAGCCACAGTTCTGCCGTCCAGATTACCGGTACGCTCATCCAGACTACGGATTGCATCGCTGAAAAAGGCTGTCTGCTTACGGACTATTTCGAATCCGTTCCGCAACCGCTCAAAGCCCACACCCAAAACCAGTGCAGTCCCGACCGCAGCTACTGCTGCAAACACAGCCATTAACAACGAAATAACAAGATAAGTTTCTGCTATTTCGGACATGGAAATACCCTTTCAACTCGCTTATCAGGGGTTTGAAGGAAATTGTTTAGAATCCGAAGATTCCACAGACCTTATCTTTAATAATAATGAAATAGAGTTAATGCCAGGTAATTTTCCCCTAGCAAGCCCTTCAAATTACACGATTTTTTTACAGACATTCTAATAAAATAAGCACAGCTTTTTAGCTGCTTATTTCGTTTCCGGCACGTACCGATCACTAAGCGCCCAATGTTCTATGGCCAGCATATCGTGGCGCGGCTCATTGCTTATGACGATAACTAAAAGCAGTGTCTTGTTATCACGGATTGTTTTCTTGACAGTTTGCATAGTCATGACGACCGGTATACGAAAAGCCCAGCGATACCTGCCATCAACAACTCCTTCTCCCAGAAGCTCCGGACTATTGACCGGAGCCAGAGACATTTTCATCCTCGCGTCTTCTACAAGCATCAGCAAT
This sequence comes from uncultured Pseudobdellovibrionaceae bacterium, assembly GCA_964548445.1. GTDB lineage: Bacteria > Pseudomonadota > Alphaproteobacteria > Micavibrionales > Micavibrionaceae > RZZS01. The sequence goes on along the minus strand of CAZJRT010000006.1, from coordinate 17,285 downwards.
CCTGACTCCTCAAGATCTCCATAAAATTTCTGATAACCGTTATCGGTAAAAACTTGCTTGGCGACAGTAAGGTTTCTCTCTATCCCAGTATAGGACAAAGACATCACTGTAATGATTTTCCGGCTGGTCCACCCGGCCACACGCCTGCTATTATAAAAAGGATCTTCCAGCGGTACATCTTCCTTGTTTTTGGGCGTCGATTGACAACTGCCTTGCGATGGGAGCCCGGCAATAAAGAAAACAAGAAAAGTAAACGCGAGAAAACGAACAGCCAAAAGCAGCCTCCTGTATTGAGCAGCACCTTAAATTATTTAATATTCTGGCATGTTTTTAGCTGGCAGCACAAATAATCAGCCCGGAACCAGCTGTTTTATTTTTTCTGCATTTCCTGAAAAAGCTCTTCTGCCTCCTTGGGAAATTCCTCTACAGGCGCAGGCTCAACGGCTTCAGGCTCGACCACAGCCTCTTCTATTTCTTCTGGCAGTTGCACTTCCTCAAGCACTGGCCCTTTTTCAGGCATCATTTTAACCCGCACATAGGTTATTCCACTTCCTGCCGTTCGCTCGTTCCCGTATGGAAAGCCTTCATATTTTGTCATCTCATATTCTTCGCCACAGCCAGCCAGCGACAAAGAGCCAACTGTCGCTACGAGAATCGCAAATGTATTAAAATATCTTTTCATGATCTTAAAATCCTGAAGAACGGTTGCGGGTAACACGGGTAACATAAGGAACGTGAGCAGATACAGGTACACAAAACAAAGCTACATACGAATCAGATAGTTGGCAATGTTACGCAATATGTTTTCAACAAGTTTTCCATACCCTTTTCCCCAAGGGTAGAAACTTTTTTAGATCCATAGCGTTGATTGCCCCGGACAATCAGGAGAGACAGATGTTTGCAAATCTCATTAGAACCACCGCCTTGACATCACTGGCCGCCTTTTCACTCTGCACGGTCGGTAGCGCAACAGAGTTGACTCAGGATCAGGATCGGGGTCAGAACCAAAATCAAAGTCAAATGGAACAGCAGCAACCACAAACCGGACAGACACAGGATTCTTATTCAGAAGAAAAGCTGGATTCCTATGCCGACGCCGCATTGAAAGTTGCCAAAATCAGTCTTAAGGTTGCTCCGCAAATTCAGTCGGCCGAAACGGAACAACTCAAAGAAGATCTTTTCCTTAGAATGCAGCAGGATATGGTGAGTGCCGTGCAAGCCACAGATGGTATTACCGTTCAGGAGTATAACCAGATAAGCCTCGCTGCCCGGCAGGACGTCAACCTGGCTAATAAAATCCAGAGCAAATTCGAAGATCTTCAGAGACGGACAACACAGTAAAGACAATCCAACCTTTTGAGATATACATATAAAATACAGACGGGAATGTTTGTTCCCGTCTGTTTAGTCAAGCTTCTCACACGTTGGATAATTCCTTTTAGAACCTGAAAACAGCTCCGAGTTTGACGTTGTTTTCGTGGCCGTCAAACCCTGTAGTCCCAAGATCAGTATCTTCATAATTCGTGTAAGTGTATTCAAGCCGCATTTTCAGTGGCGTTTGTGTATCAAATTCCGCACCAGCTCCAAGCACCAGACCGTTCAGATCGTCTTCCGAACCGTTAGCTTCAAATTCAGCATAGCTCCAGCCAATGATGCCGTAACCAAGCGTATCCTGATTCATGGTTATACCCGGACGAAAAGTCACAAGAATATTCTGGTTCTTTTCGAACTCGGTTGCGCCGATGCTGCCATCTTGTTCAGTCCAGGCATAGCCCACCTCGACGCCGCCATAACCGCCGAGCCAGGTCATAAAATTATGAGAAAAACCGTAACCTGCGAATAATCCGGCCTCGAACCCATCTATCCCGACATCACCATCAGTTACATTCAAAACATCGGCTTCATAAGAGCCCATGTTATAGCCAACGTCACCTCCGAGATAAAAACCTCTGAAATCCGCAAAACGATTCTGTTGTTGCCGTGCTCCTGCGGCAGGCTCCATTCGTGCAGCCCTTTGAGCATCCTGCTTTGTAACACTTCTTGTAGCTGGACGCCGATCTTCCATACGTGGGACATCTGTACGTTCCATTTCGCCCATTACACGGGCACTGGCATCGCCCTTTTCGTACACCTGCCCATAAGCATCGGCCGCGAATCCGGTCAAAGCCACCGCAGCTCCAAGCCATAATAGTTTCTTCATATGCTCCTCCTGGTAATATTGCAAAAGTTATTGGCCGGGCGATCCTACACTTGAGAAGCAAAAAGGTTTCATTTTAAAGAATATTTTTTCTTGGAGCTTCAGTCGCTTAGCCGCTTGAGGCCTTAAAAACTCAAGGAACATTACTGGCAGGAATTATGTTGGACAGGAAGTGACGAAAAATCCCGAAACAGGAGAAAGCATTATGACGGAAAATGATGGACGTAAAGACAATGAATTTGGCCACGGAGGCATGAGCGAAAAAGAAAAGGAAGAAGCTCGCCGAAAGGGAGGAGAGCATTCTCATAGCGGTGGCCGCAAAAGCAAATAAATAAAAAAACCGGTTTGTCCGGCCTTTCTATTTACATTGGAGAGGGTTCCTCGGGAATATGAATTTCCAATGGAATCCTTCCTTGTTCTACTTCATGCTCATGCCGCTGATTATCCCAATCAATTATATGAGGCGGCATTCTGGTATATAATGTATTCATACCATCCTCCTCCATCGCAGATACATAATTGTTACATTCAAGATAGCGCGATCATGAACGCTGGCAAAATTTTGTAATGCGTAATAATGACGCAGCTTAGAATTTGCTGTTATTTTGAGGCAAGGGAGGTTTTAACGGGAAATACCATCGCAAAACCACCCGCAACAGGGCAGCGTTTGCGGCAATCGAGAAGTGAACCGGGGATCATGTGAATGTAATTACCTTTTCTGCGGAAATTCAGCTGGCATACACCATCCGGATCATAATAAGTCCATTGCTGCCAGCGGTGATGCGTCCGGCTTGCTATTCCGTTCAATTTGCAATCTTCGGAAGTTCGACTGACCAGCGCATCAAACTTAAGACGCCCGTCTTCCAGTTCCTCCAGTTCAAGAAATCCGGTATGGTCGCCACTCACAGGATCAATGCTATGGTAGGTTCCGGTAAAGTCATAGTGACTGACCCTCTGTATTACCATATCATCAGCCGTAGCCGCATGAGCCGGGGACGACATAAGCGTCAGCAACAAAAGCGCGATCAATCCATCCATTGCAGATCCCCTTTCCGTAACTGGTATCATTCCATCTAGGCGAACGCACCTGCACGCAAAAGGTTCATTGCAATTTTCTCTTTACAATAATCTTGCAACTTGTAACTCGTAACTTGTAACTATATAGATCTCATGCAACAAACAATCACACAGCAGCAAGCATTCGAGTCACAAACCGGCCTGCCTGAATCGGATATCAGCAAGCCGTTTCGGATACATTCTGATTTCACGCCCAAAGGCGATCAACCCGCCGCGATCCGCCAGCTTGTGAATGGCATCAATGACGGCCTTTCCGATCAGGTATTGTTAGGCGTTACCGGCTCCGGCAAAACCTTCACCATGGCGCATGTGATTGAGGAGCTACAGCGCCCGGCTATCATCATGGCCCCGAACAAGACTCTCGCCGCCCAGCTTTACGGCGAGATGAAAAGCTTCTTTCCCGATAACGCCGTTGAATACTTTGTTTCCTATTACGATTACTATCAGCCCGAAGCCTACGTCCCGTCCCGCGACCTGTTCATCGAAAAGGATTCTTCCATCAACGAGCAGATAGACCGGATGCGCCACGCCGCCACGCGGGCGCTATTCGAGCGCAAGGACTGCATTATCGTTGCCAGCGTCTCAAGCATCTACGGCCTCGGCTCCAAGGAAGATTACATGGCGATGCGCACCGACATCAAACGCGGCGAGCGCATGGACCGTGAGGAGCTGATCCGTCAGCTTGTAACCTTGCAATACCGGCGCAACGATATTGCATTTGAACGCGGCGCATTCAGAGTCCGCGGCGACACCATCGAGCTGTTCCCGACCCACATGGAAGACCGCGCATGGCGCTTTAGCTTGTTTGGGGATGAGCTTGAAAAGATTACCGAATTTGATCCGCTCACCGGCAGCAAATACGCCGATCTTGCCGGGGTGCGGATCTATGCGAACTCGCACTACATCACGCCGGGCCCGACGATGGCGCAGGCGATGGCGCAGGTAAAGGAAGACCTTAAATGGCGCATCAAAGTCTTTGAACAACAAGGAAAATTGCTGGAGGCGCAGCGGCTGGAACAACGCACGCAGTTTGATCTGGAGATGATGGCCGCCACCGGCGCCTGCCCCGGTATCGAAAACTATTCGCGCTACCTGACTGGCCGCGCTCCGGGTGATCCTCCCCCTACCCTGATCGAATACCTGCCCGAAGACGCGATCATGTTTCTGGACGAATGCCACGTCATGGTGCCGCAATTGCGCGCCATGTATAACGGCGATTACAAGCGCAAGTCGACACTGGTCGATTACGGTTTCCGTCTGCCTGCCGCGGTCGATAACCGCCCGCTCAAATTCGAGGAATGGAACGCCTTCCGGCCGCAGACAATCTTTGTTTCCGCCACCCCTAGCGAGTGGGAGCTGGATCGCGCCGGGGGCGTTTTTGCCGAGCAGGTGGTAAGGCCGACTGGATTAACTGACCCGCCGATCGAGGTCCGCCCCACCGAGCACCAGGTTGACGATTTGATGGGCGAATGCCGCAAGGTGATCGAAAAGAAAGGCCGCGTGCTGGTCACTACCCTGACCAAGAAAATGGCCGAGGCGCTGACCGATTACCTCAACGAAAACGGGCTCAAAGTTCATTACATGCACAGCGACGTGGATACGCTTGAACGCATCGAAATTATTCAGGAATTGCGCCGCGGCGACGTTGATGTACTGGTCGGAATAAACTTATTGAGAGAAGGACTCGACATTCCCGAATGCCAGCTGGTGGCGATACTGGATGCCGACAAGGAAGGCTTTCTGCGCTCGCGCACCTCATTGATCCAGACCTCGGGCCGGGCCGCCCGCAATATCGAGAGCAAGGTGATTTATTACGCCGACCGTGTCACCGGGAGCATGAGCGAGGCGATGGAAGAAATGTCGCGCCGCCGCGAAAAGCAGATCATCTATAACCGTGAAAACGGCATCACTCCGGAAAGCGTAAAGAAGAACATCTCCTCTATCTTAAGCAGCGTCTACGAGCGCGGCGACCATGTGGCGCTGGGCATGCACGACCGGGCGCAGGAAGCCCTGCTCCGCGACCTCGGCGACAAGGCGCACGACCCGGCGGCGATGCGCAAACATATCGATGCCTTAAAGAAACAAATGCTCCGCCACGCGGAGAATCTGGAATTCGAAGAAGCCGCCAAACTCCGCGACGAGATCAAACAACTGGAAGAAATGGATTTGGGGTTAATCTAACCGTCATCCCCGGCATGCTGGAGCCCGAAAGGGCGAACATGCGTGGGAAGGGGATCGAGCATGACATGCCGGCGCAACGCGCCGCTTCAACATATTTCTCACCACCAAGTCCCCAAGACACAAAGAACCACAAAGCCCCTTCCCCCGTCATCGCGAGAGGCCACTCACCCGTCACCCCGGTGAAAACCGGGGTCCATAATGACTCACTACTGGCTACGTATGGATTCCGGCCTTCGCCGGAATTGACAATCTTCCACTTCTTAAACGTCATCCCGTACAAGCGACACGATAGTGGAGCGCTGTTGCGGGATCCAGCACAACACCTGTCGCCGTAACCATCTAAACGCAGAGGCGCGGAGTACGCAGAGTTATCACGCCATCAATGTCATTCCGAGCGAGGGCGAAGCCCGACGAGGAATCTTCACCGCCTTTCCCCACTCTCATTCTGCAAAGATCCCTCACATTCGTTCGGGATGACAGAAAAGGAATGGAGAGAGAACAATTCCGGAAATCTCCGCGTACCCGGCGCTCCCGCGTTTTAAACCGTGGAAAAACCTCGTGATTTCTGCTATTATCTAACTATCAACGCCAGAATTGCGCACCGCCCTTGGGGCGGTTTTTTATTGGCAGGCATATGCGCCGGATTTTGACCGGGTCCGCTTTGGCGCGATCAAAACCACCGGGCCCGGCCCGAAATTCGGGCCCGTTTTTCCAGTTTCCAAAGGAGGTTTCATGCTTATTGACGCGGACGGCTATGCAAGAGCCGGCATCCACGAGTTCAAGAACACCATCTCGCGCTATCTGCGTTTGCTCGAGGAGGGACAGGCCCGGGCCGTGGTGGTCTGCCGGGGTAGCAGGGAACCGGCCGGGCTGTTCGTCGCTTTCAAGCGCCCTGCCCCGCCAGTGGAAAATGACGGCAGCAAAAAGAGTGAGGATGCTTGAGCCCGGCCCCGCCAATTAAAAAAACGGGCGCCCGAATTGGGCGCCCGCTTATTATTCTTATACCTGCTTTGGCTTATGCAGCAGCGAGGTTAACGGCGCTGGTTTTGCCCTTTTTCGGGTCGCGCTCTTCCTCAAAAGAAACCTTCTGGCCTTCAGCCAGCGAGCGCATGCCTGCTCTTTCAACTGCACTGATATGGACAAAAATATCGGCTCCGCCGTTGTCGGGCTGAATAAAGCCAAAACCTTTTTGATCGTTAAACCATTTTACTGTTCCGGTTGCCATGAGTATCTCTCCTTTTAGCAATGTTAAGACGCGATTAGCACTATGCCTTTTGCGCCGGGTTCAAGTCTGATATCGGCAGCGGCCCTTTTTTAAATTTTCAGAGCTAAACCGAATTTTATAAGGGAGTATTCCATGTCCCGGAAATATGGTTTTGAGGCATACGGCGGGGGTAATCTTCGTCTTAAAAAATCGTGTCATCGTCTTCGTCTATCAAACCAACGCATACTAAGCCCATAGTTTTGCGGAAAAGTCTATGAAAAACGGAGAATACGAAACTGGAATTCTTCAGATGACAAGCTGCCAGCCTTGTCCATGATGATGTCTCAGGAGAAAACTCCTCATCTTTATCCTTATGGCTCGAGCGAAGGATTTAATTCATTCACCGGTCCGTTAAAGAACGAGCTGTAGACCTTGCCCGATTTTTTGAAATCATTGCCGTCCATAACGACGTGCTCCCCTTGCCCGTTATAGGTTTGCAGGCGAGCGCCGTAAGTATCTTCCTCTGAAGGAGTACGGCAGGCGATCCTGTGATAAAGATTGTAAAGGGCATTCTCTTCACCAAGGCCCCTTTCACATATCTGCTGCTTTTGTTTACGTCCGGATATAATTTGGAAACCTTCGACGCTTGCCAACAGATACCCGGCATCCTCGGTTTCCTTGAAAGCTACTGCACCGAATACCGGTGTGATATGTCTTGTCAGCCAGTTTTTGTCCATTGGCTCGAAACTTGGTTTTCTTCCCATAACAAAATCCCCTGTATGTTTCATTGCACATTAAGGAAATTTTGGCATTATGTCAATTGCATTGACATTACTGTTGCTGGCTTTGTTGCTCTTTCCGCTCCTCGAAAGCCTCACGCATTTTGGCATCAAGTCCCGCTTCATCGCGATCCTGCGGACGAAGCATCACCCGGTTAGTTTCATCCACCACAGTAAGACGCGGCGGATATGATAAATCGAATAGCGCCTGAAAACGGCGCTCTTCTTCAGAAAGGCTGAGCAGCTCCTGATAAAACGCCTTGCGCACCCCTCCGGGACGGTCAGTGGGCTTATCATGTTTTATTGTCTTTTTAAATTTGTTTGCTATCCAGTCGATCATCATAAATTCCGGGGTTTAGAATGGAAGAAACAGGTAAGCCAGACTAATAAATACCATAGCAATCACGATCAGATGCATACCGGTTGTCCGAAAATATGCAGCCTGCTCATTGGAATGGAAATAGCGGCGATAGGCGATATCATAGCAAATCACCAGATACTCGCTCATTTTGCGCTCAAATTCATCATCGCTGACTGAGGATTCACGAAGGGAATGTTCGGCTTTCATCATTTCCTCAAGATTGGGAGGATCATAGTAGTAAATACCGGCTTCTACCTTAATTATCAGAATGGCAGCAACAATCAGTGAAATTATGCTGATGCACGCCAGTATCGCTATTACAATTTCTGAAATCCCCCAGATATCGGGATCGAAATTCGTAGCCAGTGTGCCAAGATTAAAAACGGAAAAAGCCAGCGCGGCTACAGGCGTGGATACACTCTGGCGTGTCTGTTCACGCCTATACCTCTCATTGAGGTACAAATCCTTGTACAAATCCATATGCTGGTGTTTGCGAGCCATAAGAAAATCATGCCGATTTTACTCTTTCAACGGCCATACCAGGTGACGGTTCCATGGATCTTTTTCGGATAATAAAAGAAAACGGACGCCCTTTCGGACGCCCGCATCTAACTCGTTTTTCGCTTTGCTGCCGTAAATTATGCGGCCGCAGCGAGGTTAACGGCGCTGGTTTTGCCCTTCTTGGGGTCGCGCTGTTCTTCGTAGGAAACTTTCTGACCTTCGATTAGCGAGCGCATGCCAGCTTTTTCAACTGCGCTGATATGAACGAAAATATCGGCTCCACCTTCGTCGGGTTGAATAAAGCCATAACCTTTTTGATCGTTAAACCATTTTACTGTTCCGGTTGCCATGGATATCTCTCCTTTAAGCAATGTTTAGACGCATTTAGCACTATGCTTTTTGCGCCGGGGCAAGTTTGATATCGGCAGAGGCCCTGGGCAAATCGACTGACCAAAGCTAAAACCGAATTTTTTAGAGGAGGTCTTCCATGTCCCGGATCAGATGCTTTTGGCAAATAATGCAGGGGTAGTAGTCGTCGTCTTAAAAAAAATCGTGTCGTCGTCTTCGTCTATCAAACCAACGCATACTAAGCCCATAGTTTTGCGGAAAAGTCTATGAAAAACGGAGAATACGAAACTGGAATTCTTCAGATGACAAGCTGCCAGCCTTGTCCATGATGATGTCTCAGGAGAAAACTCCTCATCTTTATCCTTATGGCTCGAGCGAAGGATTTAATTCATTCACCGGTCCGTTAAAGAACGAGCTGTAGACCTTGCCCGATTTTTTGAAATCATTGCCGTCCATAACGACGTGCTCCCCTTGCCCGTTATAGGTTTGCAGGCGAGCGCCGTAAGTATCTTCCTCTGAAGGAGTACGGCAGGCGATCCTGTGATAAAGATTGTAAAGGGCATTCTCTTCACCAAGGCCCCTTTCACATATCTGCTGCTTTTGTTTACGTCCGGATATAATTTGGAAACCTTCGACGCTTGCCAACAGATACCCGGCATCCTCGGTTTCCTTGAAAGCTACTGCACCGAATACCGGTGTGATATGTCTTGTCAGCCAGTTTTTGTCCATTGGCTCGAAACTTGGTTTTCTTCCCATAACAAAATCCCCTGTATGTTTCATTGCACATTAAGGAAATTTTGGCATTATGTCAATTGCATTGACATTACTGTTGCTGGCTTTGTTGCTCTTTCCGCTCCTCGAAAGCCTCACGCATTTTGGCATCAAGTCCCGCTTCATCGCGATCCTGCGGACGAAGCATCACCCGGTTAGTTTCATCCACCACAGTAAGACGCGGCGGATATGATAAATCGAATAGCGCCTGAAAACGGCGCTCTTCTTCAGAAAGGCTGAGCAGCTCCTGATAAAACGCCTTGCGCACCCCTCCGGGACGGTCAGTGGGCTTATCATGTTTTATTGTCTTTTTAAATTTGTTTGCTATCCAGTCGATCATCATAAATTCCGGGGTTTAGAATGGAAGAAACAGGTAAGCCAGACTAATAAATACCATAGCAATCACGATCAGATGCATACCGGTTGTCCGAAAATATGCAGCCTGCTCATTGGAATGGAAATAGCGGCGATAGGCGATATCATAGCAAATCACCAGATACTCGCTCATTTTGCGCTCAAATTCATCATCGCTGACTGAGGATTCACGAAGGGAATGTTCGGCTTTCATCATTTCCTCAAGATTGGGAGGATCATAGTAGTAAATACCGGCTTCTACCTTAATTATCAGAATGGCAGCAACAATCAGTGAAATTATGCTGATGCACGCCAGTATCGCTATTACAATTTCTGAAATCCCCCAGATATCGGGATCGAAATTCGTAGCCAGTGTGCCAAGATTAAAAACGGAAAAAGCCAGCGCGGCTACAGGCGTGGATACACTCTGGCGTGTCTGTTCACGCCTATACCTCTCATTGAGGTACAAATCCTTGTACAAATCCATATGCTGGTGTTTGCGAGCCATAAGAAAATCATGCCGATTTTACTCTTTCAACGGCCATACCAGGTGACGGTTCCATGGATCTTTTTCGGATAATAAAAGAAAACGGACGCCCTTTCGGACGCCCGCATCTAACTCGTTTTTCGCTTTGCTGCCGTAAATTATGCGGCCGCAGCGAGGTTAACGGCGCTGGTTTTGCCCTTCTTGGGGTCGCGCTGTTCTTCGTAGGAAACTTTCTGACCTTCGATTAGCGAGCGCATGCCAGCTTTTTCAACTGCGCTGATATGAACGAAAATATCGGCTCCACCTTCGTCGGGTTGAATAAAGCCATAACCTTTTTGATCGTTAAACCATTTTACTGTTCCGGTTGCCATGGATATCTCTCCTTTAAGCAATGTTTAGACGCATTTAGCACTATGCTTTTTGCGCCGGGGCAAGTTTGATATCGGCAGAGGCCCTGGGCAAATCGACTGACCAAAGCTAAAACCGAATTTTTTAGAGGAGGTCTTCCATGTCCCGGATCAGATGCTTTTGGCAAATAATGCAGGGGTAGTAGTCGTCGTCTTAAAAAAAATCGTGTCGTCGTCTTCGTCTATCAAACTTATGCATACTAAGCCCACAATTGCGTTAAAAAGTCAACAAAAGAAACAGGAACGCTATTCTGTATGTCAGGCAGATGCCCTGACATAATCCCAAAATTATTTTTCAGAATAACGAAACAATTCTTTACTTATTTTGTTCACAGGAGTAAGCGTTACGAATCGATAAAAACAACCTGAATTTTATCGAAGCGAACAGTGGAGATAGAGATGTATAACTTATACCTAAGTCATTCCTGGTTTGAGCCGATGTACTACGAACGGCTAAAGATGCTTCTGGAAAGCGAAAAGTCTTTTTCTTACATAGAACATTCCAGCGAAAGCGAAAACCCCGAGCGTCTGACCAATCATCCTAATGAGATGAAAATCGCGATTGCTATTCATATGCAGCCAGTAGATGCTGTGCTCATTCTGGCTGATGACTATGCCACTTACAGTGACTGGATCGATGCCGAGATCGCCATCGCCAAAAACCAGTTTGCCATTCCAAGGCCCATTATTGCGGTCCATACGGGCAGCATAGAACGTGTTCCAAAGGCAATACGAGAAGCGGCTGACGAAATAGTCAGCTGGAGATCAGCCAACCTGGTCTATGCAATCAAGGAGTTTGCTCCGAAAAGGAGATGCGCCTGAAACGCTGACTTTTTGGACCAGACTATCCATTCCTTTTCTGCCCCCCTGAAAAGAGCATCGCGGGCCTGCGTTATTTACGCTTTATCCAATTGAGGTTATTTTATATCTGCCGAAACAACCTGGCCGTTATAGGCATCTACAAAAACAGTGTATTCCCTGACGGAAACGAGAGTAAATTTATAAACTTCCTTACCCTCGCGCTCGGTTAATTCTGAGTCGCTGACAGCAACATCTCCGCCGACATTGTAGGCTGCCCTGACATAATCGGAAGCAGCCTTTTGCGCCTCGGATTCTGTGATCTTTTCGCCTGATTGTTCAGCAGATGGTGCAGGTGCAGTCTCTTGTTCCGGTTCAGTCTGCACCTGATCTTCTATGGCGGCGTCAGGTTCAGCTTGTGGAGTATCCTCTGTTGTTTCCATCTGAATAGATTCTTCCACTTCGGCAGTTTCAGTTACCGGTTCCGGGGCTTCAGAGGCAGCAGATTCTACTCTGACCTGTTCATTTTGTTCGCCAGCCTGGTCAGTTTCTTCCTGTAGCTGTAATGCGAATATCAATAAGCCGACTAGTACAAGCGCGCCCAAAACGACAATCAGTTTCTTATTCACGGGTTTTCTCCTGCATTAAACCAAGACAAGTATATTGGCACTTCCAAGACTTTACGGCAAGGCCCTCCAGGGGGAAGGAAACAGCTTATGTCCGGTTGCCGATCACGAACCACAAGATCATACCAATAACCGGCAGCACAAGCACTATGAGGACCCATACAAGCTTCATCGTCGTGCTTAAACCGCTTTGAATAATGCTGACAATAGCGATGATATCGAGCACAAGTACTATCAGCCCCAGTATTCCATAATCCATTTTTCAATTCCTTTGAATATCTAAAAGTTGATTAACTGTGAGGGCTAACCGTAATGTGATTAAGCAGGTTCCCTGATTGCGAGGATCAAACCAGATCAAGGGAGGCCAAATCCTGAAGAATAGGACACCTCATAAAAAGCTTCCTTTTACATAATGTTTATGGCATAAAATACAGCGGAGGTTTCTATAATGCTGAAAAGAGCAATGGATATTGCCGGTTCATGTGCAGGCCTGATCCTGTCGGCGCTCCCAATGGCTGCTGTTTCTGCTGGCGTTTACTTAAGCATGGGACGCCCGGTTTTTTACGTTCAGCCGAGACAAGGGATGAACGGCAAGTATTTCAACATGCTAAAATTCAGATCCATGACCAATGCAACTGACTCAGAAGGAAATCTACTCCCGGATTCTAACAGAGTCACTCGCTTTGGCCGCTTCATTCGCCGTACCAGCCTTGATGAACTCCCGCAGTTTATTAATGTATTGAAAGGCGATATGTCACTGGTCGGCCCAAGACCTGCTTATTTTTATGTTCCTGAAAAATATAATGAACGTTTCAGTGTTCGACCCGGCCTTACCGGACTGGCCCAAATTAACGGTCGCAAGGATTGCTCGCTTGACGAAAGAATGTCTTACGATATTCAGTATGTTCGGGAAAAGTCCCTGATGAAAGACGTGAAAATTCTTTTCAATACTGTAGCTGCAGTTGCCTCCGGCAAAGGAACCGGAGCTAAACCAGCTCAGGATTCACAAGGTCCGCAGGAAAATCCTGAATATAGGATGACACCGGAGAGCAGACTGGCAAACTTCCGTAACAATGCTGTACAAATTACCAAGCCTGAAACTTTAAAGAATCCTTCATTTGGAAATAACCCGCCCTCCCCTTTATGAGGACTTAGGCATTTCGCGGACATAAATTTCCCGGTGAGGGTAAGGAATTCTAATGTCATTTACTTTAAAGGCGTCCCAAAGCGCCATCATTACTTCACCGCGCATATTGGTAACGCCTTTTTCGGCATCTTCAATCCAGAACAGCAGTTTGAAATTAAGCGAGCTGTCCCCGAATTCAATCAGGTGACAAACCGGCTTTGGCTCATCCACTACACGCGCAGGAAGACTGGCAGCTTCTTCCGCAATTCTTTTAACCAGATGCGGATCGCTGTCATAATGAACGCCAAAACCAACCTCCACCCGGATAAGAGTTGAGCCATGCGACCAGTTAACAACCCGGTTGGTGATAAACTCCTCATTCGGAACCAGGAATGACTTATTATCCCGGGTCACGATTTCGGTATATCGAGCGCCCATATAATGGACCCAGCCGTAGGTGCCGCCTTCAAGCTCGATCACATCCCCCGGTTTGATCGATTTGTCCATCAGAAGCAGCATTCCGCTGAAAAGATTGGAAATACCTTTTTGTAATCCGAAACCAACACCTAAACCTACAGCCCCGGAAAAGACGGCCAGTAGCGACAAATCAATTCCAGCCGAAGTAAGGCCTATCAGAAATGCAAAGGTTACCAGAGTGACCCTGATTATTTTCGAGAGTAATAATCTGGAGGTCGGAGTAAGATCCTTCGCATTGGCGACTGATCGCTCCAGAAAACCGGAGATAAAAATAGCACCGTAAAGAAGGATACCAAGAGCAAATGCCCCCTTAATCAGCAATAGTGCTGAAAGACGAAACTCCCCGATATTCATCCCGAATGCATCAAGCCCGACTATCGTGGCATCGAGCAATCCGAGAATACTAAGTGCGGCCACGGTCCATATAAAAACCGCGAAAACATTCCGTACAAAACCGCTACGTATGAACTGCAAAGCCAGCCGGATTATAATCCATGCCAATATCAGTTTCAGAATGGCTGCATTGATCGGCGCATGCATCAACAGCGGTTCGGAAGTCATTACGATAGTGGCTATAAAAATCGGGATAATTGCGATTATCGGCAAAAGCAGTTTGCGAATGTTTTGCAAAATTACTTTTACACGGAACGAGATTGGCAAATCTGCGATCTTCAGTTTAATTCCCGGCTTGATGCGTTGATACAAAAGAGCAGCAAAAGCGAATGAAACTGAAATAATTAAAAACTGGATGAGAGTAGGTACGGTCCAGATCTCAGTCTGAAACCACACCAGAAATTCGTTTTGCAAGGTATTCAATTTTATTTTTTCCATTCCTAGAACCTAAGAACAAAACCAGGTTTTGGCAACAAAACAAGATTCTCGTAACCATGAGCTGATTTATTATTGATTTTTCATAATAAATTAGCTATGGTGGCAAGCATATCAATATACGCACTAAAAGGCCCGTTATGGCTGAAGCAATGACAGACGAATATGCTGATGTTTTAGACAACCGTCTCGACGGGATCATCAAAACTACCATGAATACAAAGCTTGGCGGGCCACTGATAGATTTCGGCCTGATGAAAAATGTGAGAATTGACTGCTCTGATGATCCGGAAATTATAGCGTACTATTCTG
>CAZJRT010000006.1:0-2441 GCA_964548445.1 uncultured Pseudobdellovibrionaceae bacterium | reverse complement strand
GAGAGCATTAACAGCGATCCCGTCATATTGCTGAATCCCGATTATGATGATGATACGCTAACTGCGGCTATATCACATGAGCTTCGCCACGTAGAACAATCGTTAGTCACTAACAATATACTTGCAAGCTACTCCACTGAGGAAGCTGTCGCTCTAAACCGAATCCTCGAAGCAGATGCCAGCGCTTACAGCGTAGGAGTAGCATTTGAAATAGCACAGGAAACCGGTAACACCGGCCCTCTGGATTCTCTGGAGAGAAACGAAGGCGATATCCGTGATGCATTCCTGCAAGCTGTAACACCAGGCAGGCCAGTATATGAAGATGCCTCTCCTTTTCAGGCTGCCTTCAAGGCCTGGTTTAAGAACCGGGACCGGGTTGAATTGTACGATCAAAAAGCTCTGGAATTGTATGTGCATGTAAAAAGCAGCATTTTGTCGCTTTTGTTGTTTAGAGAAGCCGCAAGCCTTGACAAAGAAGCCATTGCAAACGTGGGATGTCTTTCAGAAAACTTCAACTACCTTTCCGGCAAGACCGCCCCACGGGTTATGGCAAAAAAATACACCGCTCCAAGGTCTACAAAGATTCAGAGCCTTATTAATTCAGCACAAAATCTGGAAATGTCCTGCGCTTGAACATAATCTTCCCCTCTTATATCCTGCCTTATCAAATATAGGAAAGGCAGGTTAAGTCATGAAAATTGAATGGTTGGGTCATTCTTCTTTTGCAATTGAAGAAGTTGGAAAAAATTTGCTGATAGATCCCTTTCTTGCAGGAAACCCTGCCTGCCCTGAAGAAAAGCTGGAAATTGACAAAAATATAGATGCAATCATTATTACTCATGGTCATGGAGACCATCTGGGTGACGCTCTGGCACTTGCACAAAAAAACGACTGCACAGTTTTCGCGATATACGAGATTTGCTGCTGGATGGAGGCACAAGGACACAGCAAATGTGAGCCAATGAATACAGGTGGCAGTGTGCCGCTGGACGAAAACATCACCATTTCGCTTGTAAATGCCCAGCACAGCGCAAGCCTTATCGAAGAAGGCAAACCGGTTTACATGGGCACAGCATGCGGAGCTGTAATTTCCGGCCCTACCTGCACTCTTTATCATGCCGGGGACACAGGTATTTTCTCTGATATGGCTTTGATACAAAGGATTTATCAACCGGATGTCGGCTTAATCCCGATTGGAGACCGTTTTACCATGGGGCCGGATACAGCAGCAATTGCCTGCAATGAATTGCTTGATTTAAAACTGATTATTCCCATGCATTACGGTACTTTTCCTTTACTCACCGGAACGCCTGAAGATTTTGAAAAACAGGTAAAACGAGGAGAAGTGCGTACTCTCCACCCCGGAACGTCAACGGAATTTGCAAGATAACAAACGTATCAGGTATTAGTTTTGCCCGGCTTTTTCAATTGCGCGACCAGCATTTTGCAGGTCCTCACCAATACCTTCGACAGTATTGCATGACGAAACGGCCATACAGGCAAACAGCAATAAAGCAGTAACTGTATATTTCATTATCACCACCTCAAAATATAATCCCTCACCCGCTGATATACCGGATGAGGGAAAAATTCATTACCGGTTTAAGCTGTCAGGCAGCAGGTTTTGATTTCTGCAAACCAATGCGACTTGCAGTATATCCCAGCAAGAAGAAAATAAAGGAAAGTACTATATATCCTTTATGCAGATAAAATGCTCCTACCAGAGCAAGTAGCGTAATTAAAAAACAAACCAGCGCCAGGAAAAGAAAGGATGGCGCAATAAACAGATAGTCAAAGTCTTTGGCTTTCATTGAAATCTCCTTCGAATTGAAGCTTGGTTGGAAACTTGTTTTTTTTGCCGACAGATATGATGACATCATTCCCGGTGGCTTTAAAGAGATTTCCAAAGAGCCAGGTGGAAAACCACTAAATTATCAGGCTGCTATTCCCCTTTCGAGAAACCTTGACATCCGGCGGCTGAATGCAGACGGGTCAGGCAAAGGCTCTCCCTGAATAATGCGAGCCTGATCGAGCAGCAAATGAGCTGCGTCATCCAGATCTTCATTACTCTCCAGAGATGCCAGCTTACGAATAAGAGGATGCTTGCCATTTACTTCCATTATGCGTTTGCTCTTGGCTTCGTATTTCTGGTGAATTTTCAGTACGCGCTCAAGATTGAGATCCGCTTCATCATCTCCAGCCACAAGACATACAGGCGAATCTGTAAGTCTGGAAGACAGACGTACATCTCCCACATCTTCTTGTAAAATTTCGGAAAGCTTTGTTACCAGGCTGGCGACAACTTCATCTTTTCCATCTTCTTTGTCCGGCCTGGTTTCCTCTGCAGTTTCGGAATTGAATTTACTGAGATCAACATTGCCTTTTGTAATCGAGCGGAACTGCTTGCCCTGATAATCCGTCACTGCCTGCAACCAGAAATC